>DATAHG010000245.1:0-2618 GCA_036263295.1 Thermoanaerobaculia bacterium
CACCAGGACCACCTCGTGGACCTCGACCTCGTGCTCCTCGGCCACGGCGCGCCGCACCGCATCGGCGGCGGCGTCCAGATCCACATTGCGGGCGCGCTCGGCCTCGTAGACGACGACCAGGCGCTCGGTCCCGCCGGACCCCGCCTCCGGCTCGATCGCGAAGGCCGCCCCGCAGCCCGGGCGCAGGGCCGGATGGGCGCGCTCGGCGGTCCGCTCGATGTCCTGGGGATAGTGGTTGCGGCCGCGCAGGACGATCAGCTCCTTGCGCCGGCCGGTGACGAACAGCTCGCCCCCTGAGAGGAACCCGAGGTCCCCGGTCCGCAGGTAGGGCGCCTCGTCCGGAGTAGCCCCGGCGGGCCGCGCCCCAAAGGTCTCGGCGGTCTCCGCTGGGCGGTTCCAGTAGCCGTCCGCCACGCTCGGGCCAGACAGCCAGATCTCGCCGACCTCACCGTCGCTACATCGGACCCGCGACTCGGGATCGACCACCGCGATCGCCTGCCCCATCCAGGCGTGGCCGCTGGAGACCAGGTCGCGGGTGCCCGCTCCGGCGCTGGGCACCGCCACCCCGCGCTCCAGCCCGGCGGCCTCGACTGTGGTCACGACCGCCCCCCGGCCGCGCCCGCCGCCGGAGGCGAACAGCGTCGCCTCGGCCAGCCCATAGCAGGGGAAGAACGCCTCCGGCCGGAACCCGCAGGCCGCGAATTCCCCGGCGAAGCGGTCCAGCGTCTCGCGGCGCACCGGCTCGGCGCCGTTGTAGGCGACCGTCCAGGCCGACAGGTCTAGCCCCTCCCTCAGATCGGCCCCCACCTTGCGGGCGCACAGGTCGTAGGCGAAATTGGGACCGCCGCTGGTGACCGGCCCCTCGGTGCCGTACCGGGCGATCGCCTCCAGCCAGCGCGCCGGCCGCTGCAGGAAGGTGAGCGGCGACATCAGCACGCACCGCGCCCCGGCGTAGAGCGGCTGGAGCACGTTCCCGATCAGGCCCATGTCGTGGTAGAGCGGCAGCCAGCCGACCACGACCGACTCCTCCGACAGCCCGAAGGACCGCCGGATCATCTCCTCGTTGTGGATCAGACTGCCGTGGAGGACGCGCACGCCCTTGGGTACGGCGGTCGAGCCCGAGGTGTACTGGAGGAAGGCGAGATCCGCCGGACCCGGCAGCCGCCCGGGCCACTCCCCCGGATCTTCGAGCGGGCCGTCGGTCGCGATCCATTCGGCGCCGGCCAGCTCCGGGATCTGGGCCGCCAGCTCGCCGGCCTGCGGCAACAGGGCGGCCGTGGTCAGGACGAGCCGCGGCCGGGAGTCCTCGGCGATGGCGCGCAGCCGCGGCTGGCCGCGGTTGACCCGCGGCGGATAGGCCGGCACCGCAACCCGCGAGGCCGCCAGACAGCCGAGGAACGCGACGATGAATTCGAGGCCGGCGGGATAGAGGAGGAGCGCGCGGTCGCCGGGCTCCCCCACCGCGGCGAGGCGCCGGGCCAGGGCCCGCACCCGGGAGCCGAGCTGGCTGCCGGTGAGGCGGTGCGCCTCGCTCCCGTCCTCGGACAGGAACCGGTAGATCAGCCTCTCGGCCTGTTCATCGACCCGCCGGCGGAGCACGTCGACCAGCGTCGCCGCGTCCGCCCCGGGTTGGGTACCGCTCCGTGCCATGCTCCCCCGGATCCTCAAGAAAAGAATCGTCTACAGGACTACAGTGTCCTCATTCTATCTATATGAGTGCTGAGGGGAGCGGAAACGGCCCCCGGCCGAGCGCACAGGCCCAGGCCCTGAGTGAATATGTGCCTTCGGAGTCCCGGGCCCGGCATTCAACCGAAAACCGTCACACCCTGGGAGGCTCAGGCGCTAACTTTGAGTCGAATAGGAGGTGGAGGCGACCTCTCCCGCGAAGCGGGGAGGTTCAGGGAGGGGGTTGAACCGCCCAAGCGGGCCGGATCTCACTCCAGCGGTGAGATCCCCGCGTCGGACAAGACGGCGTCATCGCCGCCGGCCATGGCATGCCGCAGGCTGACCAGGATGCGTTCCGCCTCCTTCATCGCCTCTTCCAGGCTGGCCTTCGCCGCCCCGGCCTGCCGGAGCGTCGAGGCGAGCTCCGCCAGGGCGAACTCCCGCAGGCTCATCCCGCGCGGCTGTCCGTGCTCGGCATAACGCTCCAGGAGCTGGGCCATGTGAGGAGAGAGATTCAGGTCCTCGTTCGTCACGTTTCTTCCTCCCGTCTCATCCTACCGCACCGGCCGCAGGCTCGATCTCCCAAGGCTCAGATTTCCGATCTCAGGCACCCTTGAGGATGGCGGCAATAAGCCGTTCTCCTTCAAGAACAAAAGAGGTGGGCACCCCATGAGAAAAGATTCGACATCCCGCAAGCTCCGCACCCTGAAGCTCAGCCGTGAGACCCTGTACGCTCTCAGCAGCAACGAGCTACAAGCCTTGGCCGGAGGGATCAGCCTGCGTTGTGAAGGGACGACCGCCTGCACCGAGAGCTGCGGCGCCAATAGCTGCGCTTATACCTGCGCTGGCGGCTATATTCCCTGCACCGTGTGAGCAGACGCGGCCGCCAGGGTGGCGAGGCCGGTGCGGCTCGCCACCCCTGCAAGCCCTGAGGTCTCCTCAAGGGAGAGGCA
>DATAHG010000246.1:0-7614 GCA_036263295.1 Thermoanaerobaculia bacterium
CAACACCCTGATCGACCGGGTCGAGGCGCGCTGCGCCATCGAGAACATCGGCTCGCAACGGGTGCTCGAAAAGAATGGCTTCCAGCGGGAGGGGCTGCTGCGCGGCTACTTCCGGCTGCGCGGCCGGCGCATCGACAACTACCTCTACTCCCTGCTGCGCGAAGACCACCTGGCCCACCGGCAGCGCAAGCGTTAGCCGGCGCTAGAGCATCTCGAGGTTCGCGAAGCGGGCCACCAGCTTGCGCTTGCCGGACTTCTCGAAGAAGACCGTGATGCGGGCCTCTTCCCCCTGCCCTTCGAGCTCCAGGACCACGCCCTGACCGAGCGTCGGGTGGCGCACCCGGCTCCCCCGCTTGAGGGGGCGCTGGTTGCCCGAGGGCACCTCGGTGGTCCGGCCGGGGGCGCGGGCCGGGGCCGGGCGGGCGCCGGCCGGGGTGGCGGCGGCCGGAGCCGGCCGGGCGCCGCCCGGCAGGGCGGTCGGCGCGACCGGCGCCCGGGGGGCCGGCGGCTGGTAGGGCTGGTAGGTGGACTGGCGCGGCGGCGCCGAAGCCGCCGCGGCGCGCCCGCCCTGCCCGAAGAAGTCGTAGATCGAGCGGGTGCGGTCCGACACCCGGTTGTCGTAGAACAGCTCGGGGCTCTGGTGGACGTCGAGGAGTTGCTCGGGCAGCTCGCTGAAGAAGGGGGACTCCATCTGGTCCTGGTAGCGCCCGGCGATGCGCCGCCGCCGGCAGCAGGTCAGGTAGAGCTTCTCCTTCGCCCGGGTCATCCCCACGTAGAACAGCCGGCGCTCCTCCTCGATGTCCTCGCGCCCCCCCTGGGAGTTGAAGTGGGGGAGGAGACCGTCCTCCAGGCCCGACACCACCACGGCCTGGAACTCCAGCCCCTTGGCGCTGTGGAGGGTCATCAGCGAGACCCCCTTCTCGGCTTCCAGGGTGTCGAGGTCGGTGACCAGGGCGACGTGGTCGAGGAAGCCGGTCAGGAGGTCCTGGTCCGAGCTGTTGTAGCTGTTCGACTCGGTGAACTCCTGGGCGGCGGAGAGCAGCTCGCGGATGTTTTCGAGCCGGGCCTGGTCGTCCGGATCGTCGGCCTTGTTGTAGAGGTCGGCGTAGCCGGTCGCCTCCAGGAGCCGGTCGAGCAGGGCGGGCAGGGGGAGGTCGGCGGCGGCCTGCTGGAGCCCCACGATCAGGTCGCGGAAGCGGCGCAGGGCGGCGGCGCTGCGGGCCGGCAGGGTGCCGAGGTCGTCCAGGTAGAGCACGTCCCAGAGCGGCTGGCCCAGCTCGACGGCGCGGTCGCGCAGCATCTCCTGGGTGGACTTGCCGATCCCCCGCGGGGGCTGGTTGAAGATCCGGCCGAGCGAGAAATTGTCGCGCGGATTGCGCAGCACCCGCAGATAGGCGATCAGGTCCTTGATCTCGGCGCGGTCGTAGAACCGGGTGCCGCCGACCAGGGCGTAGGGGATCTCCTTGGCGAGCAGCTCGTCTTCAATGGCGCGGGTCTGGGCGTTGGTACGGACCAGGACGGCCATGTCGCCGAGCTTGTAATTGTGGCGCAGGCGCTGCAGCGTCTCGACCACCCAGCGCGCCTCGTCCCCCTCGTCGCTCGCCTTGTAGACCCGCACCGGCTCGCCCGCCCCGCGGTCGGTCCACAGGCGCTTGCCGCGGCGGTTGACGTTGTGGCCGATCAGGGCGCCCGAGACGTCGAGGATGGTCTGGGTCGAGCGGTAGTTGCGCTCCAGCTTGTGGATCACGGCGCCCGGGAAGGTCTTCTCGAACTCCAGGATGTTGTCGAGATCGGCGCCGCGCCAGCGGTAGATCCCCTGGTCCTCGTCGCCCACCGCGGTCAGGTTGCCCGCCTCGCCGACCAGCTCCTGCACGAGGCGGAGCTGGGCATGGTTGGTGTCCTGGTACTCGTCCACCAGGAGGAACCGGGTGCGGGCGCGGATCCGCTCCCGCACGTACTCGTCGGTCGCCAGCAGCTTGACCGAAAGGCCGATGAGGTCGTCGAAGTCCACCCCGGAAGCCTGCTGGAGCAGGCCCTGGTAGCGCCGGTAGAGGATCGCGACCTTCTTCTCGAAGAAATTCTGGGCCCGCGACTCGTAGGCCGGCGGCTCGATCAGCTTGTTCTTGGCGGCGCTGATCTGGTGGAGCACGGCGCGCGGCGAGAAGGCGGACTCGGACAGCCCCTCGGCCGACAGGGCCTCCTTGATCAGGTTGGTCTGGTCGGCCGTGTCGAGGATGGCGAAATCGCGGCGCAGGCCGATCCGCTCGCCGTAGCGGCGCATCAGGAGGAGGCCGAAGCGGTGGAAGGTCCCGACCGAGGTGGGGAGGGGGTGGAGGTTGATGAGATCCTCGACCCGCTCGCGCATCTCAGCGGCGGCCTTGTTGGTGAAGGTCATGGCCGCGATCTGGCCGGGATCGACGCCCAGGGACTCGATCAGCCAGTAGATGCGGTAGGTGATGACCCGGGTCTTGCCCGAGCCGGCCCCGGCGATGACGAGCTGCGGCCCCTCGCCATGGGTGGCGGCGGCGAGCTGGTCGGGGTTCAGTTGACGTTCGAGGTCGAGGACGGCGCTTCGGCTCACCCCCGAAGTCTGTCCGAAGGGGGAGGAGATGGCAAGCGGGAACACGGCGCCCCCCGGTGGCCGTTGTGGCAGGAGTCGGCTAGGATGTGGGGTCCCGCCCTCGAAGAGGCCGACGGGAAATTCACTCAGCACGTATCAGGACGACCATGACCATCACGATGACCGATCCGCTCCAGACCGCGACCGCCGAGAGCGACCTCAAGCCGACCGAGATCTTCCAGTTCCTGGAAGAGAGGGTGATCGGCCAGGAGGAGGCGCTGCGCTATGTCTCCGTCGCCATCTTCAAGCACCTCCAGGGGGAGAAGTACGGCAACCTCCTGCTCATCGGCAACTCGGGCACCGGCAAGACCACCATCATGCGCGGCATCGAGGCCCTCTATGGCGGCCACGAGGAGCTGCACGAGTACCGCGTCGTCCTGATCCTCAACGCCAACACCCTGGCGACCGAGGAGGGCTCGGTGGACACCAGCCGCCTCTTCGCCCGCCTCGAAGAGCGCGCCCGCCAGCTCCTCGGCCCGGGCGCCTCGGCCGACGAGATCGCCCGCACCATGGAGCGGGCCACGGTCTGCCTCGACGAGATCGACAAGGTCTCGGGCATCGTCGGCGGCAAGCCCTACGTCACCGGTATCAACATCCAGCAGGCCCTCCTCACCCTGATCGAGGGGGAGCGGGTCCTCCACCGCATGACCGCCATGAGAGACGGCGTGCCCGAGGCGGCGAGCGTCTGGATCGACACCAGCCGGATGCTCTTCCTGTGCGCCGGGGCGTTCGAAACCCTCTACGACCAGGTCTTCTCCCGCGTGATCTCGCCCAAGAGCGGCGTCAAGCTGCCGACCGTCACCACCTACATCAACGGCAAGATCCAGATCCGCGAGTACTTCACCCTGCGCCACCACTTCCGGCCCGAGGACCTCTTCGAATACGGCATGCAGCCGCAGTTCCTGTCGCGTTTCGACAACGCGGTCATCCTGGAGGACCTGAACGCCGGAGTCCTGTCGCGCATCTTCAAGGAGCCGGCCGAGGGGGTCCTGCAGTCCTCCCAGGGGTTCTTCCAGAAGTACGGCATCGACCTGGAAATCACCGATGAAGCCGTGCAGAAGATCGCCGAGGAGGCGGCCAAGAGCAGCCGCATCGGCGCCCGCGCCTTGAAGTCGGTCTACGGCCGGATCATCAAGCCGTTCGAGTTCGATCCGTTCTCGCGCCCCGAGGTGACGAAGGACGGCGGCCGGCCGCGCCTGGTGATCAACGAGCAGCTCGTCGCCGACGCCCTGAAGCCACCGGTCTGAACCGGTCTGACGAAAAGGATTCCATCATGCCGCCAACCGCGCATCCGGCCCTCGCGCCGGAGGTGATCCAGCAGTGCGTGGACCGTCTGATCGCGAAACATGGAGAGGAGAACGGCGAGCGCATCCGACTCGGCGTCCGCCAGGCCGCCCAGCGCTGGTGGCCCGAGGACGGCGACGCCGCGGCGTTCACCGCCTTTTGTGAAGGCCACTTCGTCGCCGATGAGGCGGAGCTCGAAAAAGCTTTCGAACGCCTCCAGACCGTGATGGAGCAGGTGGACGGCCACCTCCACGAGGTGCGCCGCGACCTCACCGCGCCGCTCGACCTCGACGCCGGCCCGCTCTCGCCGCTCGACCTGCTGCTCGGCGACCTGGACCTCGCGCCGCACGTGGATGAGGATCTGTTCTCCACCAAGACCGCCTTTTTCGCGTTGCTCAATTTTCCGGTCCACACCCTGCGCGAGCGGATGGAGAAGGGCGCCTCCTGGGGCCGCCGCGCCTGGGCGCGTTCGCGCATGATGGATCGCTTTTCCCTGCGCGTGCCGGCCGCGGTGCAGCAGGAGAGCAACCGGGTCTATACGGTCGCCGATCAGTACATCAATCATTACAACCTGCGGATGGACCGGCTGATCGCGCCGGCCGGCGAGCGGCTCTTTCCGGAGGGCCTGCGCCTGCTGACCCATTGGGGCCTGCGCGACGAGCTGGCGGCCGCCTACGTGGACGCCAGCCCCGCCGGCCTCGCCCGGCAGCGCATGATCTTCCGGGTGATGGAGCGCATCGTGCGCCAGGAGATCCCCGCCGCGGTGGTCGACAACCCCGACCTGCTGTGGGATCCGGAGAGCAACGAGGTGCGTCTGGCGGATGTGACGAAGGCCGGGGATTTCGATCCCGAGGCCGCCTCCCGCCGCGAGCCGGACACCCGCTACGCCCACCTGCTGGAGGTCTTCCGGGCGGCGCGGAAAATCGATCCGTTCAGCCCCGAGAATCCGACCCTGCCGGCCCGCCGCTTCAACACCGATCTGCAGATCCCGGAAGAAAAGGCCGAGGCCCTGTTGGTGGCGGTCCTGGACTCGCAGGAAGTGAAGGATCTCGGGGCACTGATCCAGAAGCGCCTGGGCCGGCCGCTGGAACCTTTCGACATCTGGTATTCGGGCTTCAAATCGCGCGGCAAATACAGCGAGGAGGAGCTCGACCGCCTGGCGCAGGAGAAGTACGCCAACGTCGAGGCGATCCAGGCCGGGCTGCCGGCGCTGTTCGAAGGGCTGGGCTTCACGCCGGAAAAGTCACAGTGGCTTTCTGAAAGGATCGTCGTCCAGGCGTCGCGCGGCGCCGGCCACGCCCTGTCGGCCATGCGCCGCGGCGACAAGTCCTACCTGCGCAGCCGAGTCCCGTCGGGTGGCATGAGTTATAAAGGTTATAACACCGCGATGCACGAGCTGGGTCACAACGCCGAGCAGGTCTTCTCGCTCGACGGGATCGATGAGTGGTGGCTCGCGGGGGTGCCGAACAACGCCTTCACCGAAGCGATCGCCTTCGTGTTCCAGCACCGCGACCTGGAGCAGCTCGGTCTCGAAGCATCGCCCGACGCGGCCCACGACGAGGCGCTCGCCGCCCTGTGGAACACCTACGAGATCGGCGGCTGCTCGCTGGTCGAGATGAAGGTCTGGCGCTGGCTCTACGAGCATCCGGAGACCACCCCGGCCGAGCTGCGGGAGGCGATGCTGGCGATCGCCCGCGAGGTCTGGAACCGCTACTTCGCGCCGGTCTTTGGCGTGCGGGACTCCGACATCCTGGCAATCTATTCGCACATGATCTTCTACGGCCTCTACCTGCCCTATTATTCGATCGGTCACATCATCGCCTTCCAGGTGGCGGAGAAGATCCAGGGCGAAAACTTCGGGACCGAGCTGGAACGGGTCGTCCGCCAGGGCCGTCTCACCCCCGACGCCTGGATGCGCGGCGCGGTCGGCGCCCCGGTCTCGGCCGACGCCCTCCTCCAGGCCGCGCGCCGCGCGCTGGAAGCCCTGAAGAAATAAGCGTTCGAGAAAAGGGAGCCGTGATGCTGCGAAACATCCTGCTGTCCGCGCTGTGTCTGCTGTCGTTATTCGTCGCGGTCCCCGCCTCGGCGCAGTCAGTGATCCATTCCGAGACGGTGAGCCGGACCGCCGACCGCCTGATCGCGAAGCACGGGGCGGCGCAGGCCGAGCGCATCCGCCTCGGCGTGAAGCAGGCCGCCCAGAGCTGGTGGGCCGCGGACGGCGATGCCGACGCCTTCACGGCTTTCTGTGAGGAAAACTTCGTCGCCGATCCGGCCGAGCTGGGGCGCGCTTTCGAGCGCATCCAGAAAATCATGGAGCAGATGGACGGCCACCTCTACGAGGTCCGCCGCGAGCTGACCACGCCGCTCGATCTCGACACAGGTCCGATCTCGACCCTCGATCAGCTCTTCTCGAACGTCGATCTCTCCTCCCACATCGACGACGACCTCTACGCCTCGAAAGTGGCCTTCTTCGCGCTGCTCAATTTCCCGGTGCACACTCTCCAGGAGCGGATCGCAAAGGGCGCCTCCTGGGACCGCGAGACCTGGGCTCGGTCGCGGATGATGGGCCGCTTCAGCCTGCGCTGGCCCGCCGCGATCCAGCAGGAGCTCACCCGCGCCTACACCGACGGCGATCAATACATCGCGGGCTACTACATCCGCCTCGACCGATTGATCACGCCGGACGGCAAGCGCCTGTTCCCCGAGGGGCTCCGCGTCATCACCCACTGGGGCCTGCGCGACGAGCTGGCGGCCCACTACAACGAGGGTCCGGAGGGGCTCGCCAAGCAGCGCATGATCCTGGCGGTCATGCAGCGCATCGTGCGGCAGGAGATCCCGGCGGCGGTGATCGACAACCCCGACCTGCTCTGGGATCCGGTCAACAACCAGGTGAAGCCGCTCAAGGAAGGCGCCGCCTTCGACGCGGCCGCGGCGCAGAAGCGCGAGCCGGACATCCGCTACGAGCACCTCCTCGATCTATTCCACGCCGCCCGCAAAGCGGACGCCTACAGCCCGAACGATCCCACCGCGATCGACCGCCACTTCAACCTCGACGCCCAGATTCCCGAGAAGGAAGTCGAGGCCCTGCTGGTGTCGGTGCTGACCTCGCCGGAGGCGAAGGACCTCGCGAAGCTCGTCCAGAAGCGGCTGGGCCGGCCGCTGGAGCCGTTCGACGTCTGGTACTCGGGCTTCAAATCGCGTGGCCGCTATAGCGAGGCGGAGCTCGACCGCATCGTCGGCCAGAAATATCCGAGTGTCGAAGCCTTCCAGGCCGGCCTGCCGGACATCCTCAAGGGATTGGGCTTCGCGCCAGACAAGGCGTCCTGGCTGGCGGAGCGGATCGTGGTCGATCCGTCGCGCGGCGCGGGGCACGCCATGCAGGCCTACCGCCGCGAGGACAAGTCGCATCTGCGCACGCGGATCCCGCAGGGCGGGATGAACTACAAGGGCTACAACATCGCGATCCATGAGCTGGGCCACAACGTAGAGCAGGTCTTCTCGCTCAACGGAATCGATCAATGGTGGCTTTCGGGGGTGCCGAACAACGCCTTCACCGAGGCGCTCGCCTTCGTGTTCCAGCGCCGCGACCTGGAGCTGCTCGGCCTCCAGCCGGCCGCCGATGCCCGTTCCACCGAGGCTCTCGGCTCCCTGTGGAGCACCTACGAGATCGCCGGGGTCTCCCTGGTCGAGATGAAGGTCTGGCACTGGAT
>DATAHG010000247.1:0-3454 GCA_036263295.1 Thermoanaerobaculia bacterium
CCGCCGCGGCGCCTGGCCGGATCCCAACGCCGAATATCTGCTCTACCAGACCCTGGTCGGAGCCTGGCCGATCACGCCGGAGCGGGCCTGGACCTATATGGAGAAGGCGATCCGCGAGGCCAAGGTCCACACCGCCTGGACTCGCGTTCAGACGGATTACGAGGAGGCGGTTCACACCTTCGTCAATGCCATCCTCGCGGACCCGGAATTCGTCGCCGATCTGGAGGCCTTTGTGGCGCCGCTGGTCGAGCCCGGGCGGATCAACTCGCTCGCCCAGACTCTGCTCAAGCTGACCGCTCCCGGGGTCCCGGATTTATACCAGGGGACGGAGATCTGGGACCTTTCCCTGGTCGATCCGGACAACCGCCGGCCGGTGGACTACGACCTGCGCCGCCGTCTGCTGGCGGATCTCCAGAAGGGGTTCTCGCCGGAGGAGATCCTGGCCCGCATGGACGAGGGGCTCCCCAAGCTTTGGATCACCCACCGCGGCCTGCGGCTCCGGCGCCGCAGGCCCGAGGCGTTTGGGCCGGATGCCGGCTACCGGCCGCTCCCGGCCACGGGAGAAAAGGCCGGCCACGTCGTAGCCTTTTCCCGTGGGGACGAGGTGGTGACCGTCGTCCCCCGGCTGGTGCTCGGCCTCCAGGAGGATTGGCGCGACACCACCCTGGAGCTGCCGCCTGGACGCTGGCGCGACGAGCTGACCGGCGAGGAGGCCGAAGGGGGCTCACGGCGTCTGGCCGACCTCCTCGCCCGGTTCCCGGTGGCGCTGCTGGCCCGCTAGGCCGCTCCCGCCTCCGCTCGCCCGCCCAATACCAGGTGCCCCGCATACTCCGCCTGCACCAGCGATCTCCCCAGCACCTCCACCTCCAACAAGGCCTTTGACTGTTGGCTGAGCAACTCGGCCGCGGTGCCCAGATCCACATAGCCGAGCCGTTGGGCCATGTCGAGGTAATAGGCCGCCTCGCGCAACCGGCACGCGGCATGCGCCAGCTCGCCGGCGAAACGCCGGTCGGGCAGGCCGCTGCCGCGCACCACGGCGCCCGCGGCCGAGAGCAGGGTGGCGCGCAGGCGCAGGGCGAGGCCCCCGGCCTCGGTGGCCGGCAGCCGCCGGGTGGCTTCGTGGACGGCCAGCGTGAGATCCCGCAGGCAGCAAAAGGCGGACAGCTCGTGGTGATTCCTCATCTCAGTCTCCTTTCGGAAAGGGTCCCGGGTCGGGACGTCTGAGAGAGGAAGACGGAAAATCGAATCGAAATCAGGCAGAGCGGCCGGCTCAGGGGCCTTTTTCATCGACCGGGCGGACGGGCGCGCCCGCGAGTTGGGGCAAACCCGCCTGGAGCGGCCGGTAGAAGCAACGGGTGAAACGCCCCTCCAGGGCGCCCGCCCCCGCCTCGCCGGCATAGCGCCCCGAGAACGAGCCCGCGAGAACGCTCGCCCCGGAAGCGTCCGCCGGACGCGGCTGCTCGACCGTCACCTCGACGGTCCCCTGCGAGCCCTGCAGGGCCCCGGACCCCGCTCGGCCGGTCACGAACAGCTCCCCTTGATAGGAGCCCGGCCCCTGGTAGCTCGCGATCCGCACCGCCACCGCCGGCAGGTCGGGGTCGCCGGTCCGCATGTTGAGCTGAAGCCCGGCCTCGTCGTGCAGCACGCACCGCAGCTCGCTGTCTCCCTGATAGGCGAGCTGGCCTTTGGCGACGAGCTTGGCTGGACGAGGGGGGAGCTGCGGCGCCTGAGACACCGGGCGCGCTGCGGCGGGAGAGGCCGAAACCGGCGCCGGAGGCTCCTCGCGGCAGCCGGCGGCCAGGCCGAGAAGGGGCAGGCCCATGACACCGGCGATGAGGAAGCGGCGCATTCTCACGCCGCCGGATTTTGCAGGATGAATGCCACCCTTGCCAACCATGGCCTAGCGTTTGACGATCAGCCCATAGACCAGGGCGACCGCCGAGGCGATCGCCAGCCAGCGGCCGTAGGGCTCGGCCGGCGAGGCGGCGTGCAGGATGGCCCCGGAGAGCATCAGGCCGGCGCCGATCACCATCCACGACAGGCGCTGCACCGAGCGCTCCAGCCGCCGCACGAGGCGGCGCGTCTCCGGGGTGAGGCTGGTCTGCACCGTCAGGTTGCCGCGGTCGGCGCGGGTCAGGAAGCCCTCGATCCGCCGGGGCAGGCCGAGCAGGGCCCGTCCCTGGACGACAGTCTCCCGCAGGGTGTCCCCCCAGCCGCCGCGCAGCTCCTCGGTGGCCAGCCGGCGCGCGAACGGCAGGGTCTCCGACCAGGGGTCGAACTCCGGGTCGAGATGGGTGGAGAGCCCCGCCAGCAGCCCCACCGCGCGGCTGGTGAACAGGAGGTCGACCTGCACCTGGAAGGGGATCTCGTAGAGCAGGTCGCGGTACTCCTCCAGGAAGTAGCCGACCTCCGACAGCGCCCTTTCGCGCAGGTTGCCGATGCTGACCCCCCAGAAGCGCTGGAAGAGGGCTTCGTGGATCTCTTCGAGCCGCCGCAGGTCGGCGCCGGGCAGGAGCACCCCGGCGTCGACGTAGGACTGCACGACCCGGGCGGCGTCGCGGGTGCCGAGGCCGATCGCGTAGCTGCGGAGCGCCGTGCGCAGGTGCTCGGGGATGATCGCGACCATCCCGAAGTCCACGAACACGACCTGGAAAGGGCGGTCGCCGCCGCCGGCCGGCGGCGGCACGGCGTCGCCGGGCTGGAAGGGGGGCTCCCCCTCGACCGGCAGCGGCCTCAGGAACAGATTGCCCGGGTGGGGGTCGGCGTGCACGAAGTAGTGCTCGAAGATCTGCCGCATGTACACCCGGTAGAGGATCCGCGCCACCTCGGCGCGGCGGATCCCGGCGCGCTCCAGGGCGGCGAGGTCGCCGATCTTGAGATAGCCGACGTTTTCCAGCGTGAGGGTGCGCGCCGCGCTCGCCTCCCAGAAGACCTTCGGGACGTAGACCCGGTCGTCTCCCTTGAAGTCGCTGGCGAAGCGCTCGGCGTTGCGCCCCTCGCCGGCGAGGTCGAGCTCGCGCCGGGTGGTGGCGGCGATCTCCTCGGACAGGCGGGGGAGGTTGACCCGCTGGCGGATGCGGCGCGACAGCCGCACCAGCCGCAACGCCAGAGCCACCGCCGCGAGGTCTGTCTCGACCAGCTTCTCGATCCCGGGGCGCAGGACCTTGACCACCACGGCGCCCCCGGCACTCCCGTCCGGCAGGGCCAGCCGGGCCCGGTGGACCTGCGCGAGCGACGCGGCGCCGACCGGCACCACCTCGATCATCTCGAAGATGTCGGAGACCGGGCGGCCGAAGTCCGCCTCGATCTGCTCGAGCACCCGCTCGAACGGCTCGGGCGGCACCTCGTCCTGGAGCCCCTGCAGCTCCTGCAGGATCTCGCGCGGCAGGATGTCCACCCGGATGCTCAGGAACTGTCCGAGCTTGATGAGCACCCCGCCCATCTCGACCGCCAG
>DATAHG010000248.1:0-17174 GCA_036263295.1 Thermoanaerobaculia bacterium
CGCCCGACGAGGGGGGCTGCGGCCTCGACGCCTTGTGGAACGACGATTTCCATCACACGGCGATGGTGGCGCTCACCGGCCGCAAAGAGGCTTATTACTCAGATTATCTGGGCTCCCCGCAGGAGATCATCTCGGCCCTCAAGTATGGCTATCTCTACCAGGGGCAGCGCTATGCCTGGCAGGAGAAGCGGCGCGGCACCCCGGGGCTGCGGCTGCCTCCGGCGGCCTTCGTGAACTACATCCAGAACCACGATCAAGTGGCGAACTCGGCGCGCGGCGAGCGTTGCCATAAGCTGGCGAGCCCGGCCCGCTACCGGGCCCTGGCCGCCGTGCTGCTGCTCGGCCCGCAGACGCCGATGCTCTTCCAGGGGCAGGAGTTCCTCGCGTCGAGCCCGTTCGTCTATTTCGCCGACCACGGCGGCGAGCTCGGGGCGGCGGTGCGGCGCGGACGGGAGGAGTTCCTGTCGCAATTCCCCAGCCTGGATCACCCGGACCTCAAGCAGGGGGTGCCGG
The DNA here is from genome assembly GCA_036263295.1 of Thermoanaerobaculia bacterium. Taxonomy (GTDB): domain Bacteria; phylum Acidobacteriota; class Thermoanaerobaculia; order Multivoradales; family UBA5704; genus DATAHG01. The sequence continues at coordinate 514 of DATAHG010000248.1, forward strand.
ATCCGTCGGCGCCGGAGTCGTTCGAGATGTGCAAGCTGGACCTCGGAGAACGGGAGCGGCACGCGGAGGGGTATGCCCTGCACCGCGACCTGCTGCGGCTGCGCCGGGAGGAGCCGGCTTTTCGATTCCAGGCGGCCAGGAGCCTGGACGGGGCCGTGCTGAGCGGCGAGGCCTTCGTGCTGCGGTTCTTTCACCAGAAGGGCGAACGGCTGCTGGTCGTGAACCTCGGCCGCGATCTCGATCTCTCGCCCGCTCCGGAGCCGCTGCTGGCGCCTCCGGCCGGGTGCCGCTGGGAGATGGTCTGGTCGAGCGAGGACCCGCGCTACGGCGGTGGCGGAGCCCCTTCTCCGGAGGATGAGGAGGGGGGCTGGTGCCTGCCGGGCCAGGCGGCGATCGTGCTGCGGCCCACGATGCGGACGAAGATTTCAGAAGCCAAGAGTGGGAAGGAAGGAGTTGGGCATGACTGAGCCGCAGAGAGAACGTGACAAGGACGACAAGGACACCCGGGAGGGCCGGGCCGGGGGGAGAGCGGAGGCCGAGCCCGCGGTGGCGCCCCGGCGCCCGCCGGCCCGCATCCTCCCCTGGCCGGTAGAGGAGGGAGGGGAAGCCGAGCCGGTGCTCCGCGTCGAGCCGCAACCCTCCCACGCCCAGCTCTGGACCCGCGAGTGGCTGATCACCAACGGCCTCGGAGGCTATGCCTCAGGCACCATCTCCGGGGTCCCCACCCGGCGCTATCACGGCCTGCTGGCCGCCTCGCTGCCGGCGCCGCTCGGCCGGACCCTCACCCTCTGCCAGCTCTGGGAGGTCCTCCGGCTGCCCGACGGCACCATCCTGCGCCTGGGCTCGGAGCCGCGGGGGGGCGATCTCCAGATCCCGCCGCTTGCCGGCCACCTGCGGGAGTTCCGGCTGGAGGCGGGCCTGCCGGTCTGGGTCTACCAGGCCACCGGGGCGGCCGGGACTTTCGCGCTGGAGAAGCGGGTCTTCCTGGCGCATCTCCAGAACACTGTCCACGTGATCTACCGGCTCCTGGAGGGGGAGGGTCCGGTCCGCCTGGAGATCCACCCCTCGGTCCACTTCCGGCCGCACGATTCGGCCGTGTCCTCGCCGCTCGGCGAGCCGTTCCAGCTCCAGGTGGTCGGCAACCGCTATCAGCTCTGCTCGAGCTGGCCGGCGATGCCGGCGCTGCAGCTCGCGCCGCGCGGCGACAACACCACCTTCACGGTGGCCGGCCGCAAGATCCAGGGGGTGCGCTACTTCATCGAGCAGGCGCGGGGGTATGAGTCGATCGGAGATCTCTGGTGCCCGGGCTTCTTCGGGGCCGACCTCTCGGCCGGCGATGAGGCCGCCCTGACCGCCTCGACCGAGACCTGGGAGGAGATCGAGGCCCTGGCGCCACGGGAGGCGCTGGCGGGCGAGGTGGAGCGCCGCGAGCGCCTCCTGGCCCAGGCCGACGCCTGCGCCCATGAGGGCACGGCGGCCGAGCTGGTGCTGGCGGCCGACACCTTCGTGGTCACCCCCGGGCGGGCCGAGGACGCGGTGCGCGCCCACGCCTCGGGCGACGAGGCGCGCAGCGTGATCGCCGGCTACCACTGGTTCACCGACTGGGGGCGCGACACCATGATCAGCCTCGAAGGGCTGACCCTGGCCACCGGCCGCGAGTTGGAGGCGGGGTACATCCTGCGCACCTTCGCCCGCCACGTGCGCGACGGGCTGATCCCCAACCTCTTCCCCGAGGGGGACCACGAGGGGCTCTACCACACGGCGGACGCCACCCTCTGGTTCTTCCACGCCCTCGGGCGCTATCTCGACGCGACCGGCGACCGGCTGACCCTGGAGCTGCTGCTGCCGACGCTGCTCGACATCGTGGACCACCACCAGCGCGGCACGCGGTTCGGCATCGGGGTGGACCCCGCGGACGGCCTGCTGCGCCAGGGCGCCGAGGGGTACCAGCTCACCTGGATGGACGCCAAGGTGGACGGCTGGGTGGTCACCCCGCGGCGCGGCAAGGCGGTCGAGATCAACGCCCTCTGGTACAACGCGCTTTGCCTGACCGGGCGCTGGGTCGAGGAGGTGCGGGGCGCCGCCGGCCGGGAGCGGGCCGCCCAGATCGGCGCGATGGCCGAGCGGACGCGCGAGTCGTTCAACCGGCGCTTCTGGTACGAGGAGGGGGGGTACCTCTACGACATCGTGGACGGCGAAGACGGCCAGGATGACCCCGCCTGCCGGCCGAACCAGGTCTTCGCGGTCTCCCTCCCCCACCCGGTCCTCGACCCGGAACGCTGGGAGCCGGTGGTCCGCACGGTCCAGGAGCGTCTACTCACGCCGGTGGGCCTGCGCTCGCTGGCGCCCGGCCATCCCGATTACAAGCCGACCTATGACGGCGACCTGCGGTCGCGCGACGCGGCCTACCACCAGGGCACGGTCTGGGGGTGGCTGATCGGTCCGTTCGTGGACGCCTGGCTCAAGGTCCACCCCGGCGACCGGGCGGGCGCGCGCCAGCTCCTGCTGGGCTTCGAGCCCCACTTGGCCGACGCCTGCATCGGCTCGATCAGCGAGATCTTCGACGCCGAGCCGCCCTACCTGCCGCGGGGGTGCGTAGCCCAGGCGTGGAGCGTGGCCGAGGTGCTGCGGGCCTGGGTCCTGACCGACGAGCGGAAGATCGAGCAGGCGGCCGGAGCCGCGGCTCCCGAGCCGCTGGAGGACCCGGTCGAGGTCCCCCTGGAGGCCGAGGCCACCGCCTGACCGGTGCCGGATCGATCGATTGATCGATCAATGCAGCAGCGGCGTCCGGCGGCGGCTCTTGTGGACGGGCTTGCCGGGCTTCCACCCGGCGGCCCCCCAGAGCAGCACGAGCAGGATTTCGACGGCGGCATCCAGCAGGTAGATGTCGGAGATGCGGCCGGACAGGGCGTAGACGAGATCGATGCCGGCGAGGCCGGCGGCGCTCGCGGCGCCCAGGAACATCAGCTCGGGCCCGATCCGGCGGCGCCGGGCTCCGATCAGCAATGTCACTCCGACCGTGATGATCAGCACTCCGGCGGTCTTCACCAGCCAGAGATCGATCTTGGGACCGGTGACGGCCTGGAAAGTGCCGATGCTGATCAGCGGCCAGACGCCGGTCAGCACGTAGAAAACCCCCTGGAACCAGGCCAGGAACCGTTTTCGCGGAGGCGCTTCGCGGCTGGTTCCCGTTGCGCCCGGGGCTCTCCTGGAGGTTTCCAGAAGGGGGTACAGCTCTGGATTCACGGTTTCCTTTCGAATCGAATCGATGGACGTACCCGGCTGGGGAACACCGCGCCGGGACGGAAGATAAATCTTTTTATTGCAACCGCCATGCCGTAGGTTCTTCTCAGGAAGCGCGGAACTGGCACGCGCCTTGCGGGTTCTTTCCCTGAAACCGGAGGCCGAGAGTCTCCGGCAGATCAGCGAATCAGGGATAAGGAGGACCGCATGCAGGTACCTTTGGAGCTTTCGACGCGGATGGTCACTCTCGACTCGGGCCTGGAGGCCGATCTGCGGCGCCGGGCGGCCAAGTTGGAGCGCTATTACGACCGGATCACGAGCTGCCGCATCGCGGTGGAACGTCCGACCGGAAATCATCACAACGAGGGCGGGCCGTACCGCGTCCGGATCGATATCACGGTGCCCGGCTCCGAGCTGGTGGCGTCGAAGGAGTCCGAGGACATGACCACGGCGGTGCGCGACGCCTTCAAGGCCGCCGAGCGCCAGGTCGAGGAGTTCTCGCAGCGCCGGCGCGGCGACGTCAAGACCACCGTGCTGCCGCCGGAGGGCCGGGTGGTCCGCATCTTCCAGGAAGAGGGCTTCGGCTTCATCGAGGCTCCCGATGGCCGCGAGGTCTACTTCCACCGCAACTCGGTGCTGAATCCGCCCGGATTCGAAAAGCTCGAAGTGGGCTCCCAGGTGCGCTTCGCCGAGGAACAGGGCTTCGAGGGTCCGCAGGCGAGCACGGTGAACCTGGTCGCGGTCGGAGGTGAGCCATCGGCCTGAGCCTCATCCTGATCGAAAACGGTGAGATCCATGCGCCCGAGCCCCGCGGGCGCATGCCGGTCCTCCTCGTCGGCGACAAGATCGCCAAGATCGGGGACATCGACCGGCGCCGGGCCGAGTCGCTGGGCCTCCCCGTCGAGGTGATCGACGCCGAGGGTTGCGCGGTCATCCCGGGGCTGATCGACCCTCACAGCCACCTGACCGGCGGTAGCGGCGAGGAGGGTTTCGCCAGCCGCTCCCCCGAGCTCCAGCTCAGCGAGATCGTCCCCTGGGGCATCACCACCGTGGTGGGGTGCCTCGGGGTGGACGCCACGACGCGGGTCTCCGCCGCCCTGCTCGCCAAGGTCAAGGGCTTTTCCGACCAGGGCCTCACCGCCTTCCTCTACACCGGCCACTACGACATCCCGACCTCCACCCTCACCGGGTCGGTGCGCAACGACCTGATGTTCATCCGCGAGGTGATCGGAGTCGGCGAGATCGCGGTCTCGGACCACCGGGCGGTGCGGCAGGACGTGCGGGAGCTGGCGCGGGTGGTGGTCGATGCGCACGTCGGCGGCATGCTCTCCGGCAAGGCGGGGGTGACCCATTTCCACATGGGTGAGCTGCCGGAACGGATGGCGCCCTTGCGGGCCCTGCTGGACGACTTCCATATCGCGCCGGAGCTGATCTATCCGTCCCACGTTCACCGCACCGAGGAGCTGCTCGACGAGGCCGTCGATCTGTCGAAGCGGGGATGTTTCGTGGACATGGACACCGCCGAGCAGGACCTCGGCAAGTGGATCCGGCGCTATCTCGACCGCGGCGGCCGGCCGGACCGCGTGACCGCCTCGTCGGACGCCGACAGCAACTCCCCAAAAAACCTTTTCCTGCGCTGGCGCGACTGCGTGCTGAAGCACGGCTTCTCGCTCGCGGCGGCTCTGCCGTTCGTCACCTCGAACACCGCGCGGGTGCTGAAGCTCGCGGGCAAGGGACGCCTGGAAGAGGGCTGCGACGCCGATGTGGTGGTGCTGGAGCGCCGGGGATTGGAAATCCGCGAAGTGATCGCCCGCGGCCGGCGGATGGTGCGCCAGAGCGAGCCCGCGGTGGAGGAGAAGTTTCTGGAAGGAAGCGATCGCGAGATCGAGCTGGTCGGGAAAAAATGATCGTTCTTCGCCGTGGCGGCGGACGGGAGAAGTGACATGGCGAAGCAGCAGAAGAAAGGGACGCTCATCATCATCGGCGGCGCCGAAAAGCAGGGCGACAAGGAGATCCTGCAAGCGGTGGCGAAGCGGGCGGGCTCGGGCAGGCTGGTCGTGGCCACCGTCGCCACGGAAGAGCCGGAAGAGATGTTCCAGGAATATCGAGAGATCTTCCGCGAGCTGGGAGTCAAGGACCTCGCCCATCTGGATGTCCAGAAGCGCGAGGATGCTCTCTCCGAAGACCGCGTGCGGGTGCTCGAAAAAGCCAGGGTCATCTTTTTCACCGGCGGCGATCAGCTCCGCATCACCAGCCAGCTCGGCGACTCCCAGGTCTACCGCCGGGTCCAGGAGATCTATCTCCACGGCGGCACGGTCGCCGGCACCTCCGCCGGGGCTTCGGTGATGAGCGAGACGATGCTGGTCTCGGGCCACGGCGACCAGTCTCACCGGCTGGAGAACGCCGTCATGATGGCGCCCGGCTTCGGGCTGATCAAGGACATGGTGATCGACCAGCACTTTGCGGAGCGGGGCCGGCTTGGCCGGCTGCTCGGCGCCGTGGCCCAGAACCCGCGCCAGCTCGGCGTCGGGATCGACGAGAACACCGCCATCCTGGTCGAGGGGCAGGACGCCTTCGAGGTGCTCGGCGAGGGGGCGGTCTACGTGCTGGACGGGAGCGGAATCACCTACTCGAACCTGGTCGAGAACGAGAGGGAGCGCAATGAAACCCTTTCGATCTATGACGTAAAGCTCCACGTGCTCAGCCGCGAGAACCGTTTCGATCTGCGCGAACGGCGGCCGCTGCAGCCCGACCCGCCGGGACCGGGCGATTCGAACAAGAAAAAATGACGGCACACATGTTGCACCTCCTTTTATTGACGCCGTTTCGGCGGCGTCCGGTCCTACAACTCAGAATGACAACGGTTCGGAAGGAGTTGCAACATGTCGATGAGAGATCCGCGAGAGACCCTGATCAGTTGGTTGAATGACGCCTACGCCCTGGAGCGCAGCCTGGTAGAGGTCCTGGAGAATCATGCGAAGGACGCCAAGGACCATCCCGAGGCGGCACGCCGGATCACGCAGCACCTCGAAGAGACCAAGATGCATGCCGAGCGGGTCAAGGATTGCGTCGAGCGCCTGGGCGGCAGTACCTCGTCGGTGAAGACCGCGATGGGCAAGGTCACCGGGTTCTTCCAGGGGATTTCGACCGGCGCGGCGCCGGACGAGCTGGTCAAGAACGCCCTCTCCGACTACGCGGCCGAGCACTTCGAGATCGCCTCGTACCGGGCCCTGATCGCGGGCGCCCGCGCCCTCGGCGAGACCGAGGTGGCCCGTATCTGCCAGGACATCCTGCGCGATGAGGAGAACATGGCGAGCTGGCTGGAGAGCCAGCTTCCGATGATGGTCCAGGAGTACCTGGGCGCTGGCGCCGGGGTCGGCGCCGGCTCCAACACGGGCGGCATGGGCGGCACGGGTTCGATGAACCCGGGCGGCAACCGCTTCTGATCGGACGCGACGCGCCGGTCGGCTCTCAGGGGCGCCCCGCGGGGCGCCCTTTCGCTTTCCGGCCTCAGCGCTCCTCGGGTTTGGGGATGATGGTGATCCCGCCGTGGCGCTCCAGCACCGCGAACTTGATCTGATCGAGGCGCTCCAGGCCCTGGAGCTCGCGCGCCGCCGCGAGGATGTCCTGCTCATCCACCTGGGACTGGCGCATCCGCTCCTGCAAGGGTTTGCCGTCCTGCAGCAGGATCACCGGCAGCCCTTCGGCCAGCTTCTGCACCAGCCGCGATTTGTCCTTGAGCCAGGTGAGGCACTGGTCCAGCACGAAGAGGGTCAGGATCAGGAGGCAGGCGTTGGTGAGCGAAAAGTCCTCCCCGAGCAGGGCCTGCTGGGTGGTCTCGCTGATGATCAGAAGGAGGACGAAGTCGAAGGTGGTGACCTGATCGAGGGACCGTTTGCCGGTGATCCGGAAGACGATCAGGAGGAAGAAGTAGATAGCCGCACCTCTCAAGACGGATTCCATCGTGGACCTCCGGGGTTGGGGTGGACAGCGCGCGCTCCTCTAGGGATAGACGAACTGGCGGAAGGGGACGGAAGGGCCGCCTTCCACTCCGACCCGGCCACGGACGAGGCCGGCCTTCTGGGGCTGGAACTCCAGCTCGATCGAGGTGCCGCGGCCGGGCTCGGCGAGGGGGAAGATCATCACCAGGCGATCGGCTCCCGCCTCGATCTCCCGGGGCTCGGGGATCACCGATTCGAGCTTCAGACCTTGCAGATATTGGCGCGAGATCCAGACCCGGGCCTCACGGCCGGGCGTGGCCGCCGGACCGAGGTGGACCTTGAGCTGGGATGGCGACGTGAACCGTTCGAACCGGCCGTATTCGAGACGGAGGGGGCTCGACGGGCCGCCGGTCACGGTGTGGCTGAGGGGGCCGGTGCCGAAGAGTCCCGAGAGAGCGGCGAGGACGAGCGCGATCATCAGTCCCGAGCCGACCCGCCTCACCCTCCAGGCGGCTTTTTCATAGCCGAGGTCCTGATCGATCTCGAGGTCGCCGACCCGCGGGGTCCCGGACATGCGCTCTCCTGGACAAAATTAAGGGGAGGCCGCCGTGTTCTGCGGAGTCGGACCCTGAAGAACGGCAGACCTCCCCTTCTCTCCCTCTCTCCACCCCGCCAATTCTCCAAGCAAGACTGCTGCCAAGTGTAACGCCGGCTCAGCTCTCGGCTTGCCGGTCGGATTCGCGGAAACGCAGGCTGGGATTGGTGCGCACCCGGTCGAGGAAGGTGGCGACCTCCTCGACGAGGCCGAGGGTGAGCTGCTCCATCTCCGCCGCCTTCTGGAAGACGATGAGGGCGGCAATCGCTTCGCGGTGGACCTCGCAGGATTGAAAAATCGGCAGGATCTCGGCCGCGATGCCTTTCATCTCGGCCGCCCGGCCGGCGCGGGCGTAGAGGGCCGAGAGCTCGAGGCCGGCGAGCGCGGCGTCGTAGGCGGCGCGGTCCTCGACCAGACCCTCGCGGACCTCGACATACGCCTCTTCGGCCTCGGCGATCCGGCCGAGGGAGGCGGCGATCTTGGCCTCGATCCAGCGCAGGCGCAGGAGGTCGGCGCGCTTGCCCACCTCCAGCATGATCTGGCGGGCCTCCGGGATCAGGATCGCCGCTTCCTGGGTGCGGCCGCTGTCGTGCAGGGTGTTGATCAGGTTCACCTGGCTGAGCACGAGGAGCCGGGGCTCCTGGCAGCCGTCGAGCAGGAACAGGCTGGTCCGGTAGCAGTGGATCGCGGCGTCGAACTCTCCCATGTACTGGAAGGTCAGCCCCTTGGTCATCAAGGCGCGCCCCTGCGGGTGCGGCTCGTTGACCTCGCGGTAGAGGCCGATCGCCTCGTCGAGCAGCCGGTGGGCCTCGTCGAATCGGCGCTGGGCGCGGCGCAGGGAGGACTTGAGCTCCAGCAGGAGGGCCTCGTCCAGGGGATCGAGCCAGCTCCGGGTGAAATGGAGCTCGGCGGTCTGGAACGCCTGCTCGGCGCGCCGGAAGTCGGTGAGGATGCGCAGGGCGTTGCCGAGCCAGATCCAGGTCCGCCCCTTGGCGGAATCGACCGAGCCCGGGCCGTAGCGGTCTGGGTCGAGGTGCTCGGTGACGTCGAGCGCCAGGCGCAGCAACGCCTCGGCGCGTTGCGGGTCCTCCAGCACCGTGTGGCGGGCCCGCTCGATCAGCAGCTCGAACAGGCCCCAGCTCTGGAAGCGGCGGTCGCGCCAGACCAGCAGGCGGCGCTCCTCCTCGCCGAGCGGCTTGAGCTCCTTCCAGAGCCCGGCCGCGGCGGCGCGCTCGGCCTTCAGCAGGGCGCGCCGGTGTACCGCCTCGGAGCGCACGCCGTCGAGCACGCGGCGGATCAGCTTGCGGTAAGGGGAGCCGGAACGGGGCGGCACCGCCGGCCCGGACGTGCCGGAAGCCGCGGGGCCGCCCCCTGGCAGGGGGAGGAGACGCGTCAGGCGCTCCTCACAGCCCGGGCAGACGGAAATGTGGCGCTGTACGGCGCCGCTCTCCTCGTCGTCGGGCATGCCGTTCTCGAGAAACCGGGCGAGTGCTTCTGGGCTGGGGTGCCACTCGTCGTTTTTCATAAGGTTCCTCTCCTACGTGCGCTCCCACCGGCATTCCGGGACGCTCCGGGCCGATTTTATCCGCTCCGGTCAGGGACGGGGGGTGTTGCCACCGCCGTGCGGGTCCAGGCCGGAGCCGTCGCGGGACTGGGTCTGGCCCGGCGGCTTGTCGCTCGCTCCGGGCGAGGTGTCGGCACCGGTGACCGCCGTCAGGGTGCCGAGAGCACCATTCCACAAGCTGCGGACCATCTCCTGCAAACGGATCGCCACGGACTGCCGGCCCGGGGCCCGCTCCACGTTCCGGGAGCCGGCGTGAGCGTCGGCGGCACCGGCCAGGCCCAGGGACGCCGCCAACAGCAGAGCGGCGGCGGTACGACGACGAGCAAATTCGGACATCGCAACTCCTTCTTCGACAGGACGAGGCACGGCCACCGCGGCCGGCTTGCCCGCCAATCAAACTTCATCTGAAGCGATGAGGCGTTTATACCATGGATTGTCGCAGTTGCGAAGATCCCCCTTCCGGACGAGAGTGGCCGGCCAGGATCTATGGTGATACGATCACTTACAAATAGGCGGTCTTGCCGTCGCTGCAGGAGAGAAAGGAGAGCTGACGTGAGCGAAATCGAGAGCCGTGGCTATGCCCATCCGGACGCCCTGGTATCGACGGAGTGGGTGGCGCAGCATCTGAACGACCCCGCCGTACGCCTCGTCGAATCGAACGAGGACCCCCTGGTCTACCCGCAGGGCCACATCCCCGGGGCGGTGGAGGTGGACTGGACCCGCGATCTGAACGACCCGTTGCGCCGTGATTACCTCGGCCGCGAGGGGTTCGAGGCCCTGGCTCGGCGCATCGGCATCGAGCGCGACACCACAGTGGTCTTCTACGGCGACCGCAACAACTGGTGGGCCACCTACGCCCTCTGGGTGTTCCAGCTCTTCGGCCACGACAAGGTCAAGGTGATGGACGGCGGCAGCCTCAAGTGGCACCAGGAGGGGCGCCCGCTCACCACCGACGTGCCGGCCTACCCGGCGACCCACTACAAGGCGGCCGACCGCGACGACTCGCGCATCCGCGCCTTCCGCGACCAGGTCCTCAAGCACGTCGAGGGCAAGGGGCGGCTGATCGACGTCCGCAGCCCCGAGGAGTACACCGGCGAGCGGCTCCACATGCCGGCCTACCCGAACGAGGGCGCCCTGCGCGGCGGCCACATCCCCGGCGCCGCCAACGTCCCCTGGGCCCGCGCGGTCAACGAGGACGGCACGTTCAAGACCTCCGAGGAGCTGCGCGGCCTGTATGAGAACGGCGCCGGGCTCTCCCCCAAGGACGACGTGGTCGTCTACTGCCGCATCGGCGAGCGCAGCAGCCACACCTGGTTCGTGCTCACCCGCCTCTTGGGCTACGACCGCGTCCGCAACTATGATGGGAGCTGGACGGAGTGGGGCAACCTCGTCGGGGTGCCCATCGAGCGTTGACCGCAACCGGTTGACCGATCGTAGGAAATCCGCATGGCCGAGATCCCCAGCAAGCTGGCCGACACCCTGGATGCGTTCGCGATGATCGGCGACCGCGGCGAGCGCATCCAGCTCCTCATCGACATCGCCAACCGCTTCCGGGAGGTGCCGCCGGAGATCGCCCAACGCCCCTTCGACAAGGAGCACCAGGTGCCGGCCTGCGAGTCGCAGGCCTATGTCTGGGGCGAGCGGCGTCCGGACGGCACCCTGGACTTCCACTTCGCGGTCGAAAACCCCCAGGGGGTCTCGGCCAAGGCGATGGCGGCGGTGCTGCGCGACACCGCCTCCGGCGCCCCGCTGGAGCAGGTTGCCGGAATCTCCCAGGACGTGGTCTACAAGATCTTCGGCAACGAGCTCTCCATGGGGAAGTCGATGGGCCTGATGGGCATGGTGGGCATGGTGAGCACCCTGGCCCGCAAGGCTCAGGAGGAGGGGGGGTAGCCAGGCTCCCCCTTGTCCAACTTTGTGGCGAAAAGTGCTTGACGGCATGGCGGCGGCGGGCGTAGGCTCGTCTGCGTGTCCATGAACGCTCCCCACCCGGCCCGCCCCCGCCTCGTCGAGCCGCCCGCGTTGCATCTGCGGGCGATGGACAACCTCCGGTTCATCCGGGAGACCATGGAAGGGGCGTCCCGCTTCACGGCCGTCTCGGGGATCGGCGAGGTGGCCGTCGGCCTGACGGCGCTGGGCGCGGCATTCGTCGCGGCGCGCCAGACGACGCCGGCGACCTGGCTCCTCGTCTGGCTCTGGGAGGCCCTGATCGGCGCGCTGGTCACGGCGGGCGCCCTGGCCTGGAAGGCGCGCCGGGTCGAGATCAGCCTGTTCTCCAAGCCCAGCCGCCGGTTCGCCCTCGGCCTGTTCCCCCCTTTCATCGCCGGCGCCCTGCTCACTCTGGTCCTCTACCAGGCCGGGGCGTTCAGCGTCCTGCCGGGGATGTGGCTGCTGCTCTACGGCAGCGGGGTCGTGACCGGCGGCGCCTTCTCGGTGCGGACCGTGCCGGTCATGGGTCTCGCCTTCATGGCGCTCGGCGGGATCGCCCTGCTGGCGCCGCTGGTGCTCCACATCGCCTGGCGCGACGGCGTCCTCGCCGCCGGCTTCGGCGGGCTGCACATCGTTTTCGGCCTGGTCATCGCGAGGAAGCACGGTGGGTAGGAGCCAACCGCTGCGGCCGCTCCGCCCAGAGGAGGGTGGCGCTCCGGAAGCTCCGGAGGGCTCGGAGATCCCGGAGACCCCGAAGATGATCGACGTGCAACCGGCCCGGACGGAGCAGTCCGCCCTCGACCTCGACCGGCTGATCCACGAACGCATCCGGCTCGGGATCGTGAGCGCCCTGGCGGTCAACGACCACCTCAGCTTCAACGACCTCAAGAAGCTCCTCAAGACCACGGACGGCAATCTGAGCGTCCACGCCCGCAAGCTGGAAGAGGCGGGCTACATCGCCTGCGAGAAGTCTTTCGAGGGGCGGATCCCGAAGACCGAGTACCGGCTCACCCCGGCCGGCAAACGCGCCCTCGAGCGTTACCTCGACCACATGGAAGCGATCATCCGGGCCACCCGGGAAGCCTGAGCTGTTCTCAACGGAGGCGGTTTCTCATGCTCTTGAGCTTTGCACCACAAAGCAGTTTACACGTCGCCATCATCATGGACGGCAACGGCCGCTGGGCCACCTCTCGGGGGCTCCCCCGCACCGCGGGACATGCCGAGGGAGTCGAGGCGGTGCGCCGGACGGTCGAGGCGGCGCGCGAGCTGGGCGGCATCGGCACGCTCACCCTGTTCGCCTTTTCGTCGGACAACTGGCAGCGCCCCGGGGTGGAGGTGCGGGCCCTGATGCGCCTCTTCCGGCGCTACCTGGCCGAGGAGGCGGAGCGCTGCGCGGCGAACGGCGTCCGCATCACGGTGATCGGACGGCGCGACCGCCTCTCCCCCACCGTGCTGCGGGAGATCGAGGCGGCCGAGGCCCGCACCCGCCACGCCAGTCCCTTCCGGCTGCGGCTCGCGGTGGACTACTCGGCCCGCGACGCCATCCTGCGGGCCGCCGCGCGCCTCCCCAGGATCGGCGAGACCTCCCGGGAAGATCTCACCCGCCTGCTCGCCGAGGATGCCGGAGACGGTGCCGCGGCGCCGGACGTCGATCTGCTGATTCGCACCGGGGGCGAAAAGCGCCTCTCGGACTTCTTGCTCTGGGAGTCGGCCTACGCCGAGCTGGTCTTCACGGAACGGATGTGGCCGGACTTCGGGGCCGCCGACCTGGCCGAGGCGTTGCGCGAGTTTCGTTCCCGCGAACGCCGCTTCGGAAAGGTGCCGGCGGCCGCCGCCCGTCTCGCCCCGGAGACTCCGGAGAGGCGAGAGCGAGCGGCGGCGGCGCGGTAGAAAGAGGGGAGAACCCGCCGCCTCAGGCGACGGTGATATTGCGGGTCATCAGGTCGGCCACGGCGCGGTTGAACTTCGCCGCGTCGGGCAGCTCCGAGCCTTCGGCCAGCAGACCGTAGCCGAACAGGAGCTGGGCGTACTCCTCGATCGTCGGATCGCCCTGGTTCTGCTCGAAGCGCTCGAAGAGCTTGGCCGTGATGTCGTGCTTGGGGTTGAGCTCCATGATGCGGCGCTGCTTCGGGCCGCCCCCCTTGCCCTTCTGGAGCAGCCGTTCGAGCTGCGGGCTGTAGTCGTGGTCGGCCCCCACCAGGCAGGCCGGCGAGGTGGTAAGGCGGTTGGTCAGGCGGACGTGCTTGACGTTCTCGTCGAGCTTCTTCTGGAGCAGGTCGAGCAACGGCCGCAGCTTCTCCTCCTGCACCTTGAGATCCTCCTCGACCTGCTTCTTCTCTTCCTCGTTGCCGAGGGAGACGGTGCCCTTGCCGAGCGACTTGAGGCGCTTGCCGCCGTACTCGTTGAGCGACTGCGTGAGCAGCTCGTCCACCGTGTCGGTCAGATAGAGGACCTCGTAGCCCTTGTCGCGGATCGCTTCCAGGTGCGGCGAGCTCTCCACCTGCGACCGGGAGTCGCCGGTCAGGTAGAAGATCTCGTTCTGGTCCTCCTTCATGCGGTCCACGTACTCGCGCAGGGAGGTCAGGTTCTCCTTGTCGTTCGACGACTCGAACAGCAGGAGGTCGAGCAGCCGTTCCTTGTTCTCGTAGTCCGCGCTGACGCCTTCCTTGATGGCGCGGCCGAACTCCTTCCAGAACTTGAGGTAGGTGGCGGACTCGGTCTGCTTCATGTCCTCCAGCGTGTCGAGGATCTTCTTGGTCAGACCCTTGCGGATCAGGGCGATGAAGCGGTCCTGCTGCAACATCTCGCGCGAGACGTTGAGCTGCAGGTCCGGCGAATCGACCACGCCGCGCACGAAGCGCAGGTACTGCGGCAGCAGGTCCTCGCACTTCTCCATGATCTGGACGCGCTTGACGTAGAGCTGCAGGCCCGGCTTCGAGGCGACATAGAACAGGTCGTAAGGCGCCGTCGCCGGGATGAAGAGCAGGGCCTGGTACTCGATGCGCCCCTCGGCCCGGTACTGGATGACCTTGAGCGGCTCGGTCCAGTCGTGCGAGATGTGGCGGTAGAAGTCGTTGTACTCCTCGAACTTGACCTCGGACTGCGACCGCGTCCACAGCGGCTTCATCGAGTTGAGGACCTTGTCCTCCATCGGCATCTGGGGCTTCTCGCCGGTCTCGCGCTCCTTGGCGAGGTCCTCGATCTCGGGGTCCTTCTCGGCGGTGAGGGTGATCGGATAGCCCACGAAGTCGGAGTAGCGGCGGACGACGCGGCTGATCACCCAGCGGTCGGAGAAGTCGTCCATGCCGTTCTCGCGGTCCTCGGGCTTCAGATAGAGCTTGATCGAGGTGCCGCGCGGGGCCGTCCCGGCCGGCTCGATCTTGTAGGTGCCGTCGCCGGTCGACTCCCAATGCACGGCTTCGGTCTCGCCGGCCCGGCGTGTCACCAGCTCGACCTTCTCGGCCGCCATGAACGACGAATAGAAGCCGACGCCGAACTGGCCGATGAGCTGGGCGATGTCGGTCTGCGAGGGGCTGGCCTTGATCTTCTCGACCAGCTCGCGGGTGCCGGACTTGGCGATCGTGCCGATGTTGGTGATCACCTCGTCCCGGCTCATGCCGATGCCGTTGTCGGTGATCGTCAGGGTGCGGGCGTTGCGGTCCGCCGAAATGTGGATCTTGAGCTCCTCGTCGCCCTCCAGCAGCTCGGGGCGGGTGAGCGCCTCGAAACGGAGCCGGTCGAGGGCGTCGGAGGAGTTGGAGATCAGCTCCCGCAGGAAGATCTCCTTGTTGGAATACAGGGAATGGATCATCAGGTCGAGAAGCTGCTTTGTCTCGGCCTGGAACTGCATCGTCTGCGCTGGCTGATCAAGGGTCTCGGTGGCCATGGCCTTCTCCTTATGCTTCTGGAAAGACTCTCCCTGGCAGCGCGATTCTCATCCGTGCCCAACACCGCGCCGTCAAACAGGGGATACCCGGGTCGATTGCAGCTCTCCTGACAGAGGCTTCGCACCACCAGGCGAGCAAATCTTAGCGTAACTCACGCAGGGATTTCAACCTGCGCAAGGGGGACTCAAATTCCCGCAGGCTCTTTCGAGCCCGCGAGCCGTTAAGATGGGTGCGCGCACAAGGGAGAAACGGCATGGCTTGGGGAAAACGGAGTAGCGACGGCGGCGGATGTCTGGGCAAGCTGGCCCTGGTGCTGGCTCTCCTGGCCCTGGCTCTCGCCTGGATGGCCTACAAGCGTACCGGCGGCAATCTGGACACGCTCCTCAAGAGCCCCTGGGGCGACGTGCGCGGCGCGCTCGGCCCGGGAGAGGAGGAGGCCTCCGAGAGCGAGGACCGCGGCTTCGACCTGATCGCCGAAGCCCGCGCCCGCCTTCAGGCGCGCCGCGGCGAGGTGGCCGCCGAGCGCAATCTGAAGGAGGTGGGGGCGGACGTCGAGAAGATCCGGGAGGATCTCCGGCGGACCTACGAAGGGGCGAGCGCCTCCACCCGCGAACGCTGGCGGCAGGTGGACGGCGACCTGGAGCGCCTGGGAGCCCAGGTCCGCCAGGGCAGCCGGCAGGCGGTCGAGACTCTCGACTCGACCGTCGAGCGCCTGAAGCGTTGGAGAGGGGACGAGCGGTGACGGACCCGGGCCCGGCCGCCGCTCTCGATCCGCTCCTCGAATCCGACGCGGTGATCCAGCGCGACAGCCCCGCCCTCTGGGAGGCGCTGTCTCCGCTCGGCCGCCGGGTGCGCCAGCCGGCCAATTTCCTGCCCCTCCAGAGCGCCGAGGCGCGGGGCAAGCCGTTCAACGCCACGATCGGTCAGATCACCGACGGCCACGGCAAGGCAGTGCCCTTGCCGTCGATGGCGGCGGCGGCCGGCGGCCTGGACGAGGCCCGCCGCAGCCAGGGTTTCCTCTACTCGCCGGTCGAGGGGATCGCCGACCTGCGGCAGGCCTGGCGCGACCGGCAGCGCCAGCGGGTGGCGGCGGACCGCCCCTCCGCCCTGCCGATCGTCACGACGGGACCCGCCCAGGCGCTGGCCCTGGCGGCGGAGCTCTTCGTGACCGAGGGGCGGCCGGTCGTCCTCCCGGAGCCGGTGGATCCGGTGTCGCGCGAGCTGTTCGAGATCCGCCTCGGCGCCCGCATCGTCGCCGAGTTGCCGGAGACCGGTCCGGTGGTGGTGGTCCTGCGCCATCCGCCGGGGCCTTCGGGGTCTGTGCCCGCCGCTTCGCTCGTGGCGGCGGCCGAGCATCGCCCGGTGGTGGTGATCGTGGACGACACCCGGCTCGCCGAGCCGGGTGACTCGCTGTTCTGGGACCTGATCGGCAAGCACCCCCGGCTGGTGCCGGTCCTGGTCGATGGCGCCGACGTGCTGGGGTTCCCGGGCGGGCGGGTCGG
>DATAHG010000249.1:0-10159 GCA_036263295.1 Thermoanaerobaculia bacterium
GCCGGGGTCGCGGAACCGCACCTCCGCCTTCTGGGGGTGGACGTTGACGTCCACGTCCTCCGGCGGCAGGTCGAGGAAGAGGAAGAGGGCCGGGAAGTCCTCGTTGCGCCACTCCTCCCGGACGGCCCGGTAAAAGGCCGAAAGGACGGCGCGGTCGCGCAGCAGCCGGCGGTTGACGTAGACGAACGAGCGGCGGCCGCGGGCGGTCTCCGGCATCCCCACGAAGCCGCGGATCGCCTCCCCCTCGACCGGCTGGTCGGGCTCCGGGATCTCGGCGAGCTGGCGGGCGAAGTCGGTGCCGAAGATCTGGCCGATGCGCTCGCGCGGGCCGCCGGAGGCGACCGGCAGGGCGTCGAGCAGCTCGCGGCCCTCGTGGACGATGCGGAACCGCACGTCCTCGCGGGCCAGGGCGTAGCCTTCGACCACCTCCAGGCAGCGGCGCAGCTCGGTCTGCGGGGACTTGAGGAACTTGCGGCGGGCGGGGACGTTGAAGAAGAGCGAGCGGACGTCCACCGTGGTGCCGCGCGGCCGGGGGACCGGCTCGACGGTGCGCACCCGCCCCCCCTCGATCTGGACACGGTGCCCCTCGCCGGGCTGCTCGGCGGTGGTCAGCTCGACGCGGGCGACCGCGGCGATCGAGCACAGGGCCTCGCCGCGGAAGCCCAGGGTGGCGACCCGTTCGAGGTCGTCGAAGCTGGCGATCTTGCTGGTCGCATGGCGGTCGAAGGCGAGGAGGGCGTCGTCGCGCCCCATGCCGAGACCGTCGTCGGCGACCGCGACGCGCCCCTTGCCGCCGCTTTCGAGCTGGATCTCCAGCTCCGCGGCGCCGGCGTCGAGGGCGTTCTCGACCAGCTCTTTGACGACCGAGGCGGGGCGCTCGACGACCTCGCCCGCGGCGATCTGACTGACCAGGTGATCGGAAAGAAGGTGAATGCGCGGCATGACGCCACGCATTCTAAGGCCCTTCAGGGAGCCAGGCGGTCGGCGCCGGGAATCCCGTCCCCCTCTTCCTCCCCGCCCTGCCGCTCCGCGGTGCCCGTCCGGGCGGTGCCGTCCGTTTCGCGGGCGTCCCGCTCGTCGCGGACTTCGCGGTCGTCGTTCCAGGTGAACGACTCGACCTCTCCGGCCAGACCCGAGCGGCTGTAGTCGTAGGAGCCGGCGCGGTCGGCCGAGTCGCCGGGGAGCTGGACGCCCTCGCCGCCGGCATCATCCCTGCCGCCCTCGATGTGGATCGCCTGCTCCTCGGGGGAGAGCTCCTCCACCTCGTCGCCCAGGCCGCCTTCGGGGCCATATTCGTAGCTCTCTTCGAACTCCTCGGTGGCGCGCCCCTCGCCGGAGGGCTGGCCGCGCCGGCCGTGGTAGATGTCCCGGCTGTATCCGTAACTGCGTTCAGAATCGTCAGGCATTTCGCTTGTCCTCCTCGCCCATCGGGGGACTGCAAGTAGCGGGCCCGGTTCCAGAGGCCGCGGCTGGGAGCGTCTTACAAAGGCAGCAGCCGGTAGTCCGGCCGGCGCAGCTCCTTGCCGCGGCGGGCCACGATCAGGGTGTTGCCCCAGCCGCGGCTCCAGAGGGGGAGGCTGCGCAGGACGCGGCGCAGCAGCCCGCGGGGGCCGGCCGGATCGCTCTTGTGCGGCAGGGTGCGGTGGGCCAGGACCTCCAGGCCGGCGGCGCGCAGGAAGCGCACCATCAGCCAGGACTGGGCGACGTGGACCGCGTCGGCGTCCGGCACGTAGCCTTCGGTGAGGACCCGCGGCTCGCGCACCATGTCGAAGCGGTGGCGGCCGTCGACCAGGGAGCGGGCGTGGCGCCAGAGCCGGCGGGCGGACACCTCCAGCCGGCGCTTCGGATCCAGACTCGGCGGCATCTCATAGGGGAGGTCCCAGGCCGAGCCGACCAGCAGGAGCAGGCCGCCGGGCCGCACCACCCGGGCGGCTTCGAGGAGGGTCCGCCCCGGCTCGTGGAAGTGCTCCAGCGCGTAGGTCGAAAGCAGCGCGTCGAAGCTCCCGGAGGCGAACGGCAGGGTCTCGCCGTCGCCACGCACCCGCAGGCCGGGCCGCCTCTCCTCCCCCGCCATGACCAGGGCGGCGGTCGAGACGTCGAACCCGACGTAGCGGCACCCCGGCGGCACCCAGAGGGCGTTCTCGCAGGAGCCGCAGCCGAGGTCCAGCACGCAATCGCCCGGCCGCAGGTAACCGAGGAGGACCTGGCGCTCGGGCGAGGCCTTCGGGTTGGCCGCGGCGGCCTGGGCGTAGTAATCGCGGCTGGCGTCCCAGAACTGGGACAGCCGTCGCTGGTTGTCGGCCGGCGGGGTCATGGCCCGGGTGTTTTACCGCACCCGGGCGGTTTGCGCCAGGGTGTGATCAAACCGCGCGCGCGAACGCGCCTTCCAGGTAGACCGGCTCCAGGCCGGAGGCCCAGTAGACGACGGCGTCGCGGTTGGGCTGCGACGTCTCCCGCCCGGTGCGCAGAGCCGGCCCGGCGCCGTCCACCGGAGAGAACTCCAGCCAGCCCTCCCACGTCCCGTCCTCGCGCTCCTTGCCGTAGGTCCGCGCCAGATAGAGCGTGCCGTCGGACTCCTGGATACGGGTGGAATGCTCGCGGATCAGCTCTGCCATCTCGTCCTCCTCCAGCCGGTTCCTTCAGGTCTTGTCGGGAGCCGCGACGATCGGGGTGCCGACCGCGGCTTCCGGGCTCGCGATCGGACCCGCCGCCGCGACGAGCCGCCGCACGGCCTTCTTGTCCTGGATCGGGATCACGGGAGTCGCCGAGGTCGCCTCGGCCCGCTCGGCCTCTTCCGCCTGACGCTTCAGGGTCGCCCGCGCCGCCGCCAGCCGGGCGATCGGCACCCGGTAGGGGGAGCAGGAGACGTAGTCCAGCCCGGCCCGGTCGAAGAAGTCGATCGAGCGCGGATCGCCGCCGTGCTCGCCGCACACCCCGAGATGAAGGTCCGGCCGGGCCTGCCGCCCGCGCTCGCAGGCGAGCCGCACCAGCTCGCCCACGCCCTCCTCATCGAGGCTCGCGAAGGGGTCGGTCTCCAGCACCCCCAGCTCCAGGTAGCGCGGCAGGAAGCGGCTGGCGTCGTCGCGCGAGTAGCCGTAGGTCATCTGGGTGAGGTCGTTGGTGCCGAAGGAGAAGAAGTCGGCGTGGCGGGCGATGCGGCCGGCGGCCAGGGCGGCCCGCGGCACCTCGATCATGGTGCCGATCAGGATGTGGACCTGATCCGGGGTCATCCTTTCCTCATCCAGCACCCGCTCGACGGTCGCGGCGATGCGCGAGCGCAGGCGGGAGATCTCGGTCTCGGTGCCGACCAGCGGGACCATGATCTCGGCCTCCACTTGATCTCCAACGCGGGTCCGCGCGCAGGCGGCGCGGACGATCGCCTCGACCTGCATGTCGTAGATCTCCGGGGTGGTGATGCCGAGCCGGCAGCCACGGTGGCCGAGCATGGGATTGGCTTCGGCCAGGGCGTGAACGCGGGCCGCCACCTCGGCGGGCGCGATGCCCATCTGCCGGGCCAGCCCCTGGATCGCCTTCTCCTCGTGCGGCAGGAACTCGTGGAGCGGCGGATCGAGCAGACGGATGTTCACCGGCAGCCCGGAGAGGGCCGCGAAGATCCCCTCGAAGTCCTTCTGCTGCATGGGGAGGAGGTTCGCGAGCGCCTCGGCGCGCTCGGGGCTCTCCGGGGTCTCCGCGGCGAGGATCATCCGGCGCACCCAGGCGATGCGGTCCTCGGCGAAGAACATGTGCTCGGTGCGGCAGAGGCCGATCCCCTCCGCGCCCAGAGCGCGCGCCACCGCGGCGTCGCGCGGGGTGTCGGCGTTGGTCCGCACCCGCATGCGGCGCTCGGCGTCGGCCCATTCGAGGAGCTTGCAGAAGGAGTAGACGGCAGGCGACGGATCCCCAGTCCCGCTCCCCTCCTCGCACGGGTCGATCCCGGAAAGCAGGGCGCGGAGGACCTCCGAGGGCCGGGTCGAGAGGGCGCCGGCCAACACCTCGCCGGTGCCGCCGTCGATGGTCAGCTCGTCGCCCTGGCGGAAGGTCTGCCCGGCGACGCGCAGGATGCCGGCCTGGTCGTCCACGTCCAGCTCGCCGGCCCCGACGATGCAGGGCTTGCCGAGGCCGCGCGCCACCACGGCGGCGTGCGAGGTCATGCCTCCCCGGGAGGTCAGGATGCCGGCCGCGGCGTGCATGCCGACGATGTCCTCGGGCGAGGTCTCGGCCCGCACCAGCAGGACCGGGCCGGCCGCGGCCATCTCGGCGGCGCTCTCGGCGGTAAAGGCGATCTTGCCGGCGGCGGCGCCCGGCCCGGCCGGCAGGCCGTGGGCGAGCAGGCGCTTTTCGGCGATCGCCCGCGTCTTCTCGCGAGCGTCGAGCTCGGGGGCGAGCATCTGGGCGAGGTGCTGGGGCTCGACCCGCTCCAGGGCCTCGCGGCGGGAGATCGTCTTCTCCTCCACCATGTCCACGGCGATGCGCACCGCCGCTGGGCCGGTGCGCTTGCCCGACCGGGTCTGCAGCATGTAGAGCTTGTCGTGCTGGATCGTGAACTCGACGTCCTGCATGTCGCGGTAGTGCCGTTCGAGGATGCCGCAGACCTCGCGCAGCTCGCGGCAGGCCTTGGGGAAGTCGGCTTCCAGGCCGGGCGAGCCGTCCTCGGGCACGACGGAGCGGGGGGTGCGGATGCCGGCCACCACGTCTTCCCCCTGGGCGTTGGTCAGATACTCGCCGAACACCCGGCGCTCGCCGGTCGCCGGGTTGCGGGTGAAGGCGACGCCGGTCGCGCAGTCGGCGCCGCGGTTGCCGAACACCATGGCCTGGACGTTGACGGCGGTGCCGAGGTGCTCCGGAATCCCCTCCAGCCGGCGGTACTCGCGGGCGCGCGGGTTGTTCCAGCTCTCGAACACGGCGCCGATCGCGCCCCAGAGCTGCTCGCGCGGCTCCTGGGGGAACGGCTGGCCGTGGCGTTCGAACAGCGCCAGGTAGTCG
Source organism: Thermoanaerobaculia bacterium (assembly GCA_036263295.1). Lineage (GTDB taxonomy): Bacteria > Acidobacteriota > Thermoanaerobaculia > Multivoradales > UBA5704 > DATAHG01. Next base: position 4,984 of record DATAHG010000249.1, read on the forward strand.
CGGACCACGCCGCGCAATGCCGCCGGGGAGAGGTCGGCGTCGGTCGCCGCCCCCGCCGCGCGCCGTGCCGCCGCCAGCGCCTCTTCGAACTCGCGGTGCGTCAGGCCGAGCACGACGTCGCCGTACATGGAGAGCAGCCGGCGGTAGGCGTCGAGGACGAAACGCTCGTCCGCCCCCTGGGCGATCCAGCGCTCGACGATCTCCCCCGACAGGCCGAGGTTGAGGATGGTGTCCATCATGCCCGGCATCGAGCGGGGCGCCCCGGAGCGCACCGAGACCAGCAGCGGCGAGTCGGGATCGCCGAAGCGCTGGCCGACCTGCTCCTCCAGACGCCGGAGGTGCTCGTCCACCTCGCGCTCCAGGCCGTCGGGATAGGCCTTCCCGCGCTCGTTGTAAATTCGGCACACCTCGGTGGTCAGCGTAAAGCCGGGCGGTACGGGGATGCCCAGCCGGCTCATCTCGGCCAGGCCCGCCCCCTTCCCCCCCAAGAGGTCCTTCTGACTCCCCCGTCCCTCGGCAGTTCCCCCGCCAAAGGCGTAGATGTGCTTTCCTGGCATGTTTTCCTCCGGTTTGCGAGTCAAAAGCTGCGCCGGCAGTGCTCCGGCACATCCCTATGCGTAAGCAGAATTCCTGCCAGCTCCTAAAGGACTGGAAAGAATGGAAAAAACCGGCCCGCCGAGCCCCGGAAGGGAGTCCGGGACGCGGCGGGCCGGCTGGCTGGCTCAGGTGGGGGTCAGAAGCTGAAGAAGCTGGTGGCGACGTGCGCCAGGCGGTGCTGGACCTGCTGCTGGACCTGCCCGCGCAGGACCGCCAGACGGGCGGTGAGGGCGGTCTTCCACCAGGGTCCGCCGCTCTTCTCGGCCACGTGCCGGCGGGCCAGGTGGAGGTCCTGGATCCAGGGCCAGAAGCGCTGCGGATCGTTGAAGTTGTCGAAGAACTCCTCGGCGATCTCCGGGACCATGCTGCCGGCGAGGAGGACCTCCTTCGCCGCCGGGGTGACCGGTTCGAGGAACATGTTGGAGAAGGCGGTGATGAACTTGGCGTCGCGCTCCCAGAAGTCGTCGAACGACTGCTGCATCCAGGGGGCGTCGAAGCGCCGGTCTTCGCGCTCCAGGACCCGCTGGGTCATGAAGTGGGCGGCCTTGGAGGCGCAGTTGGCGCCCTGGCCGGCGATCGGGTCGTTGAGGACGATGGCGTCGCCGATGCCCATGACGATCCGGCCCGACGGCAGCGTGCCGACCGGCTCGCGGACGATCGGGGTGATCATCGCCTTGCGGAAGCCGCGGTCGATCAGCTTGACGTCGCGGAAATGCTCCAGCTCCCACGGCGCGATGTCGGCCAGGATCTGGCGCGCCACCTCGACCGCGTCCTCCCCGTCCTCGACGCCGTCGAAGCGGTCCATCCCCTTGCCCATCTGGGCCTCGATGAGGAGGCTGTAGCAGGTCCCGACCCGGCGGTCGTGGAACGGCACCCAGAAGATCTCGCCGTCGGTGGCCGAGAAGGTGAACTTGACCGGGTAGAAGGGGATCTCCCCCCACGGCTTCACCCCGGAGAGGGTGAGCAGGATCAGCTTGCGCTGCGGCTTGGTGTAGGCGCTGCGAACCGGGTCGCGGCGGAACAGGCTGGAGATCTCCCCCTTGCCCGAGGCGACCACCACGAGGTCGTGGCTCGCCGTGAGGCGCTCGAGGGTCTCGATGTCGACCGGTTCGATGAACAGGTGGCCGCCGCGCGCCTCGAATTCGTGCATCCAGCGCGAGAACTTCAGGCGCTGGTCCACGGCGTGGCCGGGGGCGTGGAACCGCCCTTCCATCTTGAAGAGTAGATTGTTCGGCTCGATACAGAAGTCGAGGTGGATCCCCTCGCCCCACCGCACCTCGTCGTCCCAGAAATTCAGGCCGAGCTCGCGCTCATACGACAGGCCGCGGTCGAACATGAAGGCCGTCGCCAGGACGGGCCCGTTGAGGATGTCTTCGGGTGTACGGTCCGAGTAGACGGACACGTCGTAACCATGCTGCAGGAGCCCGAATCCGAATTGGAGGCCCGCCTGACCCGCTCCCACGATGGCAATCTTGCGCATCTCGCATTTCCTCCTTGTCGCTCCCATGAGCGACGGGACTGGAGTTGCACCCTATCCTCCGACCCAGAAGAAACCGAGACCCGATGGACTTCAGAACAGCGCTACTACTAGTCAGTGCTTCTGAGGCTTACTTTATTTCATCGTGAATGTTAGATGCAAGAGGGTACAGTCAACTGCGAAGATTTTGGTGAGGTCAAGGATCGGCCAAGCCGAGGGACGCCTTGCCGCCCCCGTCCGGGGTTGAAACCCCGGCCTACTGGGATTCAGCCCCTGCCGGGGCTGGGTTTGTTTGCATCAAAACAACCCCCTCCTGGAACCCGGAAGAGCTCTTCTGACGCAGAACATCGTTCACTCGCATCAGGGCAACGCTGCCCGAGGAACCGGCAAGCTTGTTTTGCTGCAAAACATCCTTCCTGAGCAACCGAGAAGGCTTTGCCGGCTGCCGGCAAAGGTTCTTCTGCTGCAAATCAACTTGTGCCGGCTCCTGAGCAGGATTCTTTTGATGCAAATCAACAGAGCTCTGCTGCGGAAGAACTCTGCCGCGTAACCCGCGAGAGGATTTTTGATGCAAGACAAAGCTTCCGGCCTCCTCGCATCCCTTCTCGCGTGCCGGGAGAAGTCTGCCGGGGTCCTCGCGAAGGCTGCCGAGGCTCCGGCAAGGGCTTCCGGCATCCTGGACAGGGTGTCTGCCCTCCCCGACAAGGGTCACGAGGTGCCGGATGGATGAGCCGGCATGCCGGCGCGGCCATTCGCCTTCCGCAAGCTTGAAGTCGGATTCATCCGACGCTGCCCTTGTAGCCCGGCAATCTCATTGCCGGGCGGGGGCTGCTGTGGCGATTTCGGCTCGCCCCCTACCCCGCCCCCAGCTCCCGCAGCTCCGGGCTCTGGGGGTAGCGCCCGAGGGCATACCGCAGCAACGCGCTCGCGCCGTTGGGGTCCTTGAGCAGGCGCAGGGTTTTGACCGCCTCGGCGTAGGCGGCCGGCGTGGGGTTGGTGTCGACCAGGGTGCGGAGGGTGGCCGTGGTGCCCTGGGGGCGGCCGGTGATGGCGTAGAGGATCGCCAGGTTCGAGTAGGCGCGGACATCCTTCGGGAACAGCTCGATCTCGCGCCGCAGCTCGGTCTCGGCCGCGGCGGCGTTGCCGAGGTCCGCCAGGATCTTTCCGCGCACCAGGTGGAGGCCACGGATCAGGTCGGGGTCCTTCTCCTCGCGCTGGTCGAAGGCCTGGCCGGCCTTGGCGGTGGCGTCGAGCGCCTCCTCGTAACGGCCGCGGGCCTGGAGCACCTCGGCCAGGGTGATCAGCGGCCCGACCCGCAGCTCGTCTTCCCCCTGGATCGCCTGGCGGGCCTCGCGCTCGGCGCTGTCGAGGTCCTTGCGGCGCAAGGCGATCTGGGCCAGCAGGCCGTGCGCGAAGGAGGGGTGGGCCACCATCGCGAGCTTTGCGTGGGAGGCCGCGTCGTCGAGCCGGCCGAGGTCGAAGTAGAGCGAGGCCGCGGCCAGGGCGATGTGCGGCGAGCCTTCGGAGATCCGCAGCGCCTCGCGGTAGGCGGCGAGGGCCTCGTCGGACCGCCCCTGCTTCTGGAGCGACCGGCCGAGGAACTCCCAGGCGTCCACCATCTTCGGGTTGACCGCCAGCACGCGCCGGAAGGCCGCCTCGGCCTCGGTCTCGCGGCGGCCGGCGAGCAGGCCCATGCCGGTCTTCAAGTCGGCGAGGGTGCCGAGCTGGCTCTTGGGGTCGGGCAGCAGGCCCTCGGTCTTGCCCGCCGAGGAGCCGATGTAGCCGAGGGAGATCATGGCCTGGCGGGTCTCGGGATCGACCTCGCCGGGGGGCGCGAGCTGGCGGTCGAAACCGGCCATGGCCTGGCGCATCGCCGCGAAGGCCCGGCGCTCCTGGGCGAGCACGTTGCGCTTCTCCCCCGGGTCGGCCTGCAGGTCGTACAGCTCGGGGTCCGGCCCCTCGATGTAGTGGTGGCGGTCGTCGGCGAGCGACGCGAGGTCGTTCCAGCCGAAGTGCAGGCGGGGGTAGAAGGTCTCGGAGTACATCCGCCGCACCGGCGCCTGGGCACCGGTCAGGGAGGCCAGGGACACCCCGGGCAGCGCCTTGGGGACGTCCAGCCCGAGCAGGGCGAGGACGGTCGGCGCCACGTCGGTGATCCCGGCCGGCTTCGCGACGCTCTGGCCGGCGAGCGCGCCGCCCGGCAGCTTGAGGAGCAGCGGGATGTGGATCGCCTCGCGGTAGAGCAGCACGCCATGCTCCTCCTCGCCGTGCTCCCCCAGCCCCTCGCCGTGGTCGGAGAGGAGGACGATCAGGGCCTTGTCGTAGACCCCGAGGCGCCGCAGCTCGGCCAGCAGGTCGCCGACGATCTGATCGGACGCTGCGATCTCGCCGTCGTACTTCGAGGCGTAGCGCGAGGCGAACGGCTCGGGCGGCGCGTAGGGGGTGTGGGGCTCGTAGATGTGGAAGAACAGGAAGAAGGGCTGGCCGGAGACCGTGGCAAGCCACGGCTTCGCCAGCGCCAGGGTCTCGGCGCCCGGGCGCTGCAGGCCGCCGAGGCCGCGGTCGGTACGGAATTCGATCGCGTCCTCGTAGAAGTCGAACCCGGTCGAGAGCCCGGTCTTGCCGCGCAGCACATAGGCCGAGACCGCGCCGCCGGTGGCATACCCCTTCTTCTTGAGGATTTCCGGCAGGTAAGGCAGCTCCCCCTTCTCGATCCGCGCCGGATCGAGGCTGTAGCCGACGTTGTCGCGCACCCCGTGGGCGGCCGGCAGCAGGCCGGTCAGCAGCGACGAATGGGCCGGGAAGGTCAGCGGCGTCGTGGTGTAGGCGTTCTCGAACAGCACGGAATCGCCGCGCAGGGCGTCGAGGGCCGGCGTCTCCACCCCGCGGTAGCCGTAGGCCGGCAGGTGGTCGGCCCGCAGGGTATCGACCGAGATGAAGACGACCGGGGTGCCCTCGGGAAGGCGGGTGGGGGCGGCGGTGCCGCCGCCAGAGCCGGGGCCGGAGCGGTTGCAGGCGGCCGAAAGGACCAGCAGGACTGCCAGGACCGCAAGGGCGGAAAGGCTCCGGCGGTTCATCAGGAGCCGGCTCCGAGCTGGGCGA
>DATAHG010000250.1:0-7136 GCA_036263295.1 Thermoanaerobaculia bacterium
TCAGAAGCGCGACGGTACGATCTCGGTCAAGGGGGAGAAGTTCTGGTCGCTGAACGAGATCGTGAGCGTGCCGAGCCACGATTTTCGGTAGCTTAGGGCCGTCCTCAGCCATGACACTCCTCCTCTGGTAACTAGTTCAACTCGCGGCCTGATTTGGGATCTCGCGGGCTTACTTGCGATAGAGTCCCGCGGCTTTGGAAAAATAAGCCCGCAAAGTCACCGAGTCGGCTCACTTCCTCTCCGAGTCCCGGGACTTTGGGAAAAATAAGCCCGTGAGGTCACCGAGCCGGCTCACTTCCTCTCCGAGTCCCGGGACTTTGGGAAAAATGAGCCCGCGAGGTCACCGAGTCGGCTCACTTCCTCTCCGAGTCCCGAGACTTTGGGAAAAACAAGAGCGGCTGGCGTCCGTCGCAAATCTCCTCGCCAGAGATCAAATTACCGTATTTAGGGCGCAGTACACTAGCTTCATATGAGAACTGACTGTCCCATCGTCATCGTCGGAGGCGGAGCCGCGGGGCTCGTGGCGGCGATCTTCGCGGCCGGCCGCGGGAGGCGGGTCGTCCTCCTGGAACGCACCCGGGACGGCGGCCGCAAGATCCTGGTGAGCGGCGGCGGACGATGCAACGTCCTCCCCTCCCGGCTCGATCCCGGACGTTTCGTGACGGACTCATCCCCCAATACCCTGCGGAAGATCCTGCTGTCCTGGCCTCTGGACGAGCAGCGCCGGTTTTTCGAGGAGGAGGTCGGAATCGAGCTGGCTCTGGAGCCGGAGACCGGCAAGCTCTTCCCGGCGTCGAACAGCGCTCGCCAAGTTCGGGATGGACTTGTCGCCCTGGCCCGGCGCAAGGGGGTGGAGATCCGCTTTGAGGCGATGGTGGCCGAGATCGACCCTGCCTGGACGATTCACCTTCAGGACGGCGAATGGATCGAGGCGGCGGCCGTGATCCTGGCGACCGGCGGCCTTTCGATGCCGGGCACCGGCAGCGACGGGCTCGGCTTCGAGCTGGCGCGCCGTCTGGGTCATACGGTCCATCCGACCTACCCGGCTCTCACGCCGCTAACCCTGGATTCTCCCCGTTATGCTCCCCTCGCTGGCATCTCCCTGGAGGTCACTCTCCGGGCTCCGCTCCCCAAGGGTTCCTTCACCACCCAGGGAGGCTTCCTCTTCACCCATCGGGGCTACAGCGGACCGGCGGTGCTCGATATTTCCCACATGGCTGTCCGCTCCAGGACGGCAGGAGGGCCGCCGCAGTCGATCCAGGTCCAGTGGACCGACCTCGACGCCACCGCCTGGGACGCTCTCCTTCAGGGGAGCCCGGGGACGGTCTTCGGAACCCTGCGAAAGCATCTCCCGGACCGCCTCGCCGAGGCGCTGCTCCAGGATGCCCAGGTCGCAGGGGATCAATCCCTCGCCCAGCTCCGCCGCGAAGACCGCCGGCGCCTCGTGGAAGCCCTGACGAGGCATCCCCTACCCTGGAACGGGGACGAGGGATACCGCAAGGCCGAGGTCACCGGCGGCGGCGTGGCGTTGTCCGAGGTTGCGCCCAAGACCCTGGAGAGCCGCCTCCACCCCGGGCTCTTCCTGTGCGGCGAGATCCTCGACGCCTTCGGGCCGATTGGCGGCTACAACTTTGCCTGGGCCTGGGCCACCGGCCGGGCGGCGGGGTTGGGGGCAGCCACCTCCTAATCCGCCCGGAACGCCACCATCGGATCCACCCCGGTCGCCTTCCGCCCCGGAAAATAGGCCGCCACGACAGCCGCCAACGCGAGCGCCAGGGCGACCGCGGCGAAGGTGACGGGGTCGGTGGGCTCCACCCCGAACAGCAGGCTCGCCATCACCCGTGTCACTGCGAAGGCCAGGATCAGGCCGCAGGCGACGCCCACCGCGGCCAGCTTGCCAGCCTCCCCCACCACCATCCCCAGCACCTGCCCACGCCGGGCGCCGAGAGCCATGCGCAGACCCAGCTCCCGGGTCCTCTGGCTCACCGAATAGGCGGTCACTCCGTAGATCCCGATCACCGCCAGCGCCAGGGCCAGGCCGGCAAGCAGGCCGAAGAGGACCATGTTGAACCTCCTCCCGGCAACCGAGGTCGAGACCACCTGCTCCATCGTCCGGATCTCGGTGATCGGCTGGTCGCGATCGACCTCGCGGACCGCCGCTCGGGCCGCCGGGACAAGTCCCTTCGGATCCCCCTGGGTGCGCGCGACGATCACCATCTGCGTGGACGCCCGCTGTGACTGGGGCAGGTACATCTGGGGCCGCGGATCGACATGCAGGCCGGAGTGCCTCACGTTGCCGACGATCCCGACGATGGTCCAGAACGGAGCGCTGGTGTTGCCCGGACCTCCCATGCGGAAGCGCTTGCCGATAGCGTCTTCGCCGGGCCAGTAGCGTTGGGCCATCTCTTCGTCGATCACCGCGACCTTCGTCGCATCTTTCGTATCGCTCGGAGCGAAGCTCCTTCCCCGCCGTAGAGGGATCCCCAGGGCGTCGAAATAGCCGGGCGTCGTGAACCGGCAGTCCGCGATGGGGATCTTGTCCGGCTCGGGCTCGGGGCGCCCTTCCGGGAAGACCGCATCGATGTTCTCGGTCCCTCCCATGGGCAGCTCCGACACCGCCCCGACCGCGACCACCCCGGCCTGTCCGCGCAGCCCGTCCAGCACCTGGTCGAAAAAGTCCGCCCGGCGGTCGCGCGGGTAGCGGTCCGCCGGCAGATCGACCCGGAGCGTGAGGACGTTCTCCGGCCGGAAGCCGGGATCGATCGAAATCAGCCGGGCGAAGCTGCGGATCAGGAGGCCGGCCCCGATCACCAGCACGAGCGCCACCGCGACCTCCGCTACCACCAGCACCCGCCGGGTGCGCTGGCCGCGCGAGGCCCCGGCGCCGCCGCGGGTCCCCTCGCGCAGTGATTCGGCGAGGTCCGGCCGCGTGGTCTGAAGAGCGGGAGTGAGGCCGGCCAGGGCGCCGGTCAGGAGTGACAGCCCGACCGCGAAGCCGAGCACGGTGCCGTCGATCTCGATCCCCCGGGGCAAGGGGAGGTCCGCGGGAATCCAGGCCGCGAAGAGGCGCAGCCCCCAGTAAGCCGCCAGCAGCCCGAGAGCGCCGCCGGTCAGCGCCAGCAGCAGGCTCTCGGTAAGGAGCTGCCGCACCAGGCGCCCACGGCTGGCGCCGAGCGCCGTGCGGACCGAGATCTCCTTCTGGCGGACCAGGGCCTGGACGAGGAACAGGTTGGCCACGTTGGCGCAGGCGATCAACAGGAGGAGCCCCACCGCGCCAAGCAGGATCAGAAGGCTGGGGCGCACGCCGCCCACGATCTGGTCGGACATCCGCTCCAGCCGGGCGGACCACCCCTTGTCTTCCGGGTACTGTACCCAGAGCCGCTCCGAGATCGTCACCAGCTCGGCCTGGGCCTGCTCCAGGGTGACACCATGCTTCAGGCGGGCGATCGGCAGGCAGGAGTGATTGCCCCGGAAGCGCCGGGCCTCCTCGGGCAGCGCCATCGGCCGCCACAGGTCGGGCTGGGGCGCGAAGCCGTAGCCGGACGGCATCTCGGCCCCGCGCGGGAAGGCGAAGTCGGGCGGCATGACGCCGATCACCTCGGCCGGCGTGCCGTCGAGCAGCAGCTTGCGGCCCAGGATCTTCGGGTCCGCCCCGAACTGACGGCGCCAGAAGGCATCGCTCAGGACCACCACCGCTCCGTGGCCCGGCATGTCGTCCGCCGGCTGGACGGCCCGGCCGAGCGCCGGCGTCCTGCCGAGGAGACCGAAGAACTCCCCGGTCACATCGACGCTCTTGACCATTACAGGCTCGCCGGAGCCGGTGAGGGCGATCTGGGAGGACTGCAGCATGGCCAGACGCTCGAACGAGCGGCTCTGCTCCTGCCAGTCGTAGAACATGGCCGGCGAGACCGGCAGCTCGTCCGGCAGCCCCGCCAGCCGGGCCAGCTCCGGGTTGGACGCCCAGGCCATGACCAGCCGCTCCGGCTCCGCGAACGGCAGCGGCGCCAGGAGGACGGAATTGACCACGCTGAAGATGGCCGTATTCGCGCCGATCCCCAGGGCCAGGGTCAGCACCACGACGACCGAGAACGACGGCCGCTTCCGCAGCGTCCGCCAGGCAAACCGCAGGTCCTGCGTCAGTTGATTCATAATCTTGCGCTCCTCTCCGACTCGCTCCGCCTCCTCATACGAGAGAAGGGCCGGAAGAGGTTGCAAACCGCCCCGATCCTGCCGAGGAGAGACGATGCCCACGATCTTGTCCGCCAGCGCCATCCAGACGGCGACCGCCCCGCTCCGCCAGGCCGAGCTCGCCTTCGCCCAACGCCACCCCGGGGCATCCGGAGGGCGCCAGCCGGTCCACAGCGTCTACGGCGGAGCCCACCTGTTCCGGGCCGAGGCGGCCTCCAAACTGGGCGCCGTGGCCCTCCGTGCTCTCGACGAGCACGCTCCGGACTCCAGCCGGCTGGCCGAGATCTTCGGAATCTCCCAGGAGCACGCGGCCACCGTCCGCGAGCGGGTGGCCGACAAGCTGCGGCGCGAGCCGATCGAGGACTACCGCATCGACTTCGAGGACGGCTACGGCAACCGCTCTGACGAGGAGGAGGACGGCCATGCCGCCTCGGCGGCCGGCGAGGTCGCCCTCGCCCTGGAGCGGGACACTTTACCCCCCTTCTTCGGGCTCCGCATCAAGGCCCTGACGGAAGAGACGCGGGACCGCGCCATCCGGACCCTCGACCTGTTCCTCACGACCTTGGCCGGGCGTGCCGGCGGCCGGTTCCCTTCCCGCTTTCTGATTACCCTGCCCAAGGTAGTGATCCCCGAGCAGGTCAAGGCCCTCGCGGACCTCTGCGCGGAGCTCGAACGGGGCCTCTCCCTCCCGGCGGGGACGCTCCGGTTGGAGATCATGGTGGAGACGCCCCAGGCGGTCCTCGATCAGGATGGCCGGATCCCGCTGCCGCGGCTGGTCGCGGCGGGAGAGGGACGGTGCGTCGCCGCCCACCTCGGCGCCTACGACTACACCGCCGCCTGTGACATCACCGCAGGCCACCAGAGCCTGGTCCATCCGGCCTGCGATTTCGCCCGCGACGTGATGCAGGTCTCCCTCGCCGGCACCGGGATCTGGCTCGCCGACGGCGCCACCACCACCCTGCCGATCGCCCCCCATCGGTCCGCCCCGGGAGGCCCGCCGCTCACCCCCGGTCAGGAGAGCGAGAACCGCGAGGTTGTCCGGCGCGCCTGGAAGCTGCACTACGACCACATTCGCCGCGCCCTCGCCCGCGGCTTCTACCAGAGCTGGGACCTCCACCCGGGCCAGCTCGTCTCGCGCTACGCCGCGGTCTACTCCTTCTTCCTGGAGGAGGTCGAGATGGCGACCGGTCGCCTCCGAAACTTCCTTGAAAAGGCCGCCCAGGCGACCCGCGTCGGCGAGGTCTTCGACGACGCCGCCACCGGCCAGGGGCTCCTCAACTCGTTCCGCCGGGCGGTCAACTGCGGCGCGCTCCCCGAGGCGGAGGCGCTGGAGCGGACCGGGTTGACCCTGGAGGAGCTGCGCGGGCGCTCCTTCCTGCAGATCCTCAAGAATCGCCGGGCCTGAGCCGGATCGTCACTCGGCCGGCACGCCGTCCGGTTATACTCTGCGGCTTCGCGCGAGGACCGCCCCAATGACTCCCGAGCCCACCCCTTCTGTCGCCCTCCGCTGCCGCGGCCTGGTCAAGCGGTACGCGGACGTCGTCGCCGTCGCCGGCCTGGACCTCGAGGTCTACCGCGGCGAGTGCTTCGGCCTGCTCGGCCCCAACGGGGCGGGCAAGACGACCACGATCGAGATCCTGGAAGGGCTGACCGATCCGGACGGCGGCGAGGTCGAGGTCCTCGGCCGGACCTGGGCGGAAGCAGGGGATGACTTGCGGGAGCGGCTGGGGATCTCCCTCCAGGAGACCCAGCTCCAGGAGAAGTTGACGGTGGGCGAGATCGTCCGCCTGTTCGCCTCGTTCTACCGCGAGAGCCGCGATCCGGACGAGGTCCTGGACCGGCTGTCGCTCGACGAGAAGAAGGACGCCCGGGTCGGCAAGCTCTCCGGCGGCCAGAAACAGCGCCTCGCGGTGGCCTGCGCCCTGGTCGGGAATCCGGAGGTGCTGTTCCTCGACGAGCCCACCACCGGTCTCGACCCGCAGAGCCGGCTCCAGCTCTGGGAGCAGGTGGTGGAGTTCCGCGAGCAGGGCGGCACGATCCTCCTCACCACCCACTACATGGACGAGGCCGAGCGCCTCTGCGACCGGGTGGCGATCGTCGATCGCGGCAAGGTGATCGCGCTCGGCACCCCGGCCGAGCTGATCGGCGCGCTCCACGCCGCCAATGTGGTCGAGGTGCAAGCCGAGCCGGAGCTGGAGCTGGAGGCCCTGCGGCGCCTGCCCGGCGTGGTCGAGGTCCACCGCCGCGGCCCCAACTGGTCCCTGGCGGTCGGCTCGCTCACCGAGAGCGTGCCGGCGCTGCTGTCGTTCGTCGAGAGGTCGGGCGCCCGGCTGTCCCATCTGTCCACCCACCAGGCCACCCTGGAAGACCTTTTCGTGTCTCTGACCGGCCGGGAGCTGCGCGATGCCTGAGCGCCGTCTCGTACCCCACAGCCGCTCGTCGGCGCTCTGGCAGCTCACCGCCTGCCGGATCAAGGAGTTCCTGCGCGAGCCGGAGGCGGTGTTCTGGGTCTTCGCCTTCCCGCTGCTGCTGGCCGTAGCCCTGGGCTTCGCCTTCCGCGAAAAGCCGCCGGACCGCATCCCCATCGGCGTGATCGACGGTCCCGGCGCCGCCGCGACGCTGGAGGCCCTGTCGAAGTCCCCGGTCCTCCTGCCCCGGCTGATGCCCGACCGGGAGGGGCGAGAGGCCCTGCGCACCGGCCGCATCTCGCTGCTGGTCGCGCCCGGTGCCCAGTCAACTGCCGCGCCGGTCTTCCATTTCGACGAGACGCGTCCGGACTCGCGCATCGCGCGGCTGGAGGCTGACGACGCCCTGCAGCGGGCGGCCGGCCGCAAGGACCCGCTCGCCGTGCGGTCGGAGCGTTTGACGGAGAAGGGCTCGCGCTACATCGACTTCCTGATCCCGGGCCTGCTGGGCATGAACCTGATGGGCACCGGGATCTGGAGCAC
>DATAHG010000251.1:0-10349 GCA_036263295.1 Thermoanaerobaculia bacterium
TCGCTCTGCTTGATCTCGTTGAGCACGGCCTTGAGGCGCTCTTCGAACTCGCCGCGATACTTCGCGCCGGCGAGCAGGGCGCCCATGTCGAGCGAGAACACCGCGCGATCCTTGAGCCATTCGGGCACGTCGCCGCGCACGATGCGCTGCGCGAGACCCTCGACGATCGCGGTCTTGCCGACGCCGGGCTCGCCGATCAGAACCGGGTTGTTCTTGGTCTTGCGCGACAGGATCCGGATCACGCGCCGGATCTCCTCGTCGCGGCCGATCACCGGATCGAGCTTGTTGCGCCGCGCCTGGGCGACCAGATCGGTGCCGTATTTCTCCAGCGCCTCATAGGAGACCTCCGGCATGGCCGAGGTCACGCGCTGGTTGCCGCGCACCGCGGTCAAGGCGCCGAGGAACCGGTCCCGCGTCACGCCGAGCTGCTGGAGCAGGCGGCCGGAAAAAGTGGACGGTCCCTCTTCGATCAGGGCGAGCAGCAGGTGCTCGACCGAAACATATTCATCCTTGAGGCGCTTCGCCTCGTCCTCGGCGCGCAGAAAGAGCTGCTGCAGGCGCTGCGTGAGATAGATCTTGCCCGCTTCGGCGCCCGGGCCGGAGACCCGGGGACGGCGGGACAGCTCGCGGTCGAGCTCCGATTTGATCGTCTCCTGGTTGACGTCCATCCGCGTGAGCAGACGGGGGACCAACCCTTCGGGCTGCTCCATCAAAGCCAGGAACAGATGCTCGCCGTCGACCTCCTGGTGCCCGTAACGCAGAGCCTTGGTCTGCGCGGCCTGGAGGGCCTCCTGGGACTTTTGGGTAAGACGGTTGATATCCATGGCTTGGTCTTCCTCTCTCTTTTGATTTGAAAATGTGGCCTGTTTCAGGCCCCTTCTCAGGCTCGAGCCCGGAATTCCGAGACTTCCGCGAGCCGTTCGAAAAGCTGCCGTTCCTCGTCCGACAAGGAATCGGGAACGACGATCTTGATCTCGGCGATGAGGTCCCCCTCGCCGCCGCCCGACTTCGGCAATCCCTTGCCGCGCAGCCGGATCTTCCGCCCCGAGGACGATCCCGCCGGGATCCGCACCCGGACGTCGCCTTCAAGGGTCTGGACATCGGCCTCCACGCCAAGAGCCGCCTCCCAGGGGGAGACCGGGACCGCGGTATGGAGGTTCGTGCCGTCCACCCGGAACCGCGGGTGCGGCTCGATGTCGATCTTCAAATAGAGATCGCCCGGCGCCCCGCCGTTGAGGCTCGGCTGCCCCTTGCCGGACAGCCGGATACGCTGGCCCGACCGCACCCCCTTGGGGATCTTCACGGTCAGGTTCTTGCGCTCCCCGGTGTTGGGATCGCTCAGAGCCAGCTCGCGCCGGCCGCCATGGGCGGCCTCCTCCAGGGTGATCGAGATCTCGGCCTCGGTGTCGGAGCCGCCGGTCGGTCCGAAACCGCCCCCCTGGAAACCGCCGCCGCCCGGGAAGCCGCCCCCGCCGAAGCCGGCGGGCCGGCCGCGGCGCCCGCCCCGCGCCCCCTCTCCGAACAGCATTTCGAAGAAGGAGCTGAACCCCTCGCCCCCGCCCATGCCGTTGAAGTCGAAGCCGCCGCCCCCCTGGCCGAAGTCGAAGTGGACCCCTTCCCATCCGGGCGGCGGGCTGCCGGTCTGCTGGGCTCGCTTCCAGGCCGAGCCGTACTGGTCGTACTTCTTGCGCTTGTCCTCGTCCTTGAGGACCTCGTAGGCCTCGCCAAGCTCCTTGAACTTGGCCTCGGCCTCGGGCGCCTTGTTCACGTCGGGGTGGAACTTGCGCGCCAGCTTCCGGTACGCCTTCTGGATGTCATCCTGAGAAGCGTCTTTCTTGACCCCGAGGATCTCGTAATAGTCCTTGTAGTCCAACGGATATCTCCTCCCATGTTCCCCGGCTTTCGCCAGGGGTGGAGCTGCAGCTTCTCAAGGTCAAGATCAACTTGAGTGCTCAGCACTCACATTGTAGAACGGGTCGGGACCACAGTCCATTCCCGGTTTGCGGGACCTGTCGGCGAGGTGAGTCCAAACCCCTCAAGCTGAGAGATGCCAAGCCTGGAGAGGGGGAGGGTGGGGAAGGGGGCCTCAACGACGAAGGGCGCGGTTGCCCGCGCCCTTCTCAGCGACCCGGCGGAGCCGTTCAGCTCACGGAGGGGTGAGATTGAAGTGCTCGTAGTTCTTGGAGATGAACGACTTCCACTTGTCGGGCACTTCTTCCGCCGGATAGATGGCCTGAACCGGGCAGGCATCCACGCAGAGGCCGCAATCGATGCACTCCTCGGGATGGATGTAGAGCATCTCCCAGTCCTCTTTCTTGCCGTAGATGCAATCGACCGGGCAAACGTCGACGCAGGCGGTGTCCTTCACGCCGACGCAGGGTTCACTGATGATATGGGTCATACCAGGCCCCTCCTAAGGCCGCAGAAACCTCCACGGTTCCGCATTATATCGAAGCCGGGGAATCGCTCAACGCCAGGGGTGGGGGGCTCGCCCTGTCAGGGGGTGAGCAGGCGGCCGGGATGGAACGGCGCGAGCCCGGGCGGGGGATCGGCCGCCGGCCCGGCGTCGAGCAGAGCGGCGACCTGCCGGGCGGTCCAGGGGGCCAGCAGGATGCCGTTGCGGAAGTGGCCGGTGGCGGCGAGGACCGGGTGGCCAGGAAGGAAGCCGAGAATCGGCAGCCCGTCCGGGGTGCCGGGGCGCAGGCCCGCCCAGACCGCCTCCAGCCGTGCCCCCTCCAGGCCGGGGAAGGTCCGGCGGGCGAAGGCGAGCAGGCTCTGGACGCCGCCGACCGTGGTGTGCGCGGCGAACCCGGCCTCCTCGACCGTCGCCCCGATCAGGAGACCGGTCTCGCCGCGGCGGACGGCATAGGCGTGCGGTCCCCGGACGCTCCCTTTCCAGGGCCATTCGACCCCGCCGAGGAGCGCCATCTGGCCACGCACCGGGCGGACCGGCAGGTGGGGGAGCCCCGAGAGGTGGCCGCTCCAGGCTCCCGCGGCGAGGACCAGCACCTCGGCCTCCCGCGTGTCCCCTCCCTTGCCGGTCACCCGCACGCCGGGGCCGGCCGTCTCCACCCGCTCGGCCTCGAAGCCATAGCTCAGGACCACCCCGTGCCGCGCGGCCGAGATCTTCAGGGCCGCGCAGGCCTGGATGTTGTCGATCCGGTGGTCGCCGAGGACCCGCAAGGCCCGGCGTGCGTCGGGGGAGATGTCGGGGACCCAGTGCCGGAGGGTTTCGACCTCGATCTCCTCGATCCTCTCGCCCAGCTCCTCGGCGGCCCTGGCGAATCCATCCAGGCTCCGCTCCTCCTCTTCATCGAGGGCGACCTGGAGGGCCCCGCTGGTGTCGTAGTCCAGCGAGATCCCCGCCTCCTCTTCGAGAGCCGGGACCCAGGAGACCCAGAGGTCCCGGGAAGCCTGGCAGGCGTCGAGAAAGGGGCCGGGCGCCGGGGACTCGGACAGCGGGGCGAGCATGCCGGCGGCGGCGAGAGAGGCTTCGGCGCCAGCTTCGCGCCGCTCCAGGACCTCGACCCGGCGGCCGGTGCAGGCCAGCTCGCGGGCGCAGGCCAGGCCGATGATCCCGCCGCCGAGGATCAGGACGTCGGGGCGGCTCATCCTCATCCCGCTCAGGCCCCTCCGGCTTCCGCCGCGAGGGCCCGGTCGAAGGCTTCCAGGGTCAGCGCGATCTCCCTCTCGCCATGGGCGGTTGAGAGGAACAGCGCCTCGTAGGGGGAGGGGGGGAGGTGAACCCCGAGGTCCAGCAGGCGGTGGAAGACCCGCTTGAAGCGCTCGCGGTCGCTGGCGTCCACGTCCTCGATCCGGCGCACCGGCTGGTCGGTGAAGAAGAGGCCGAGCATCGAGCCCTGGCGCTCGACGCGGCAGGCGATGCCATGCCGGCGGGCGACCTCGTCCAGGCCCGCCTGGAGCCGGGCGCCGGTCTGTTCGAGCTGCTCATAGGGGCAGGGGTCGTCCTGCCCGAGGATCGCCAGGGCGGCGCGGCCGGCGGCCACGGCGAGCGGATTGCCGGAGAGCGTGCCGGCCTGGTAGACCGGACCGGCCGGGGCGATCTTCTGCATCAGGTCGCGCCGCCCGGCATACGCGGCGAGGGGCAGGCCGCCACCGATCACTTTTCCGAGGGTCGTGAGGTCCGGCTTGATGTTGAAGAGAACCTGGGCGCCGCCCCAGGACACCCGGAAGCCGGTCATCACCTCGTCGAAGACCAGGAGGGCGCCCTGCTGGTCGCAGATCTGGCGGAGACCTTGGAGGAACCCCGGCAGGGGCGGCACCAGGCCCATGTTGCCGGCCACCGGCTCGACGAACACGGCGGCGATGTCCTGCCCGTGGACGTCGAAAAGCTCGCCCACGGCATCGAGGTCGTTATAGGGGGCGAGCAGGGTGTCGGCGATTACCGATTCCGGCACGCCGGGGGACGACGGCACGCCGATCGTCGCGGCGCCCGAGCCGGCGGCGATCAGGAACGAATCGGAGTGGCCGTGGTAGCACCCCTGGAACTTGAGCATCTTGCGCCGGCCGGTCGCGGCCCGCGCGAGGCGCAGGGCAGACATGGTCGCCTCAGTGCCCGAATTGACCAGCCGCACCATCTCGACCGACGGCAGGGCCTCGACCAGGATCTCGGCCAGCTCGACCTCCGGCAGGGTCGGAGCGCCGAAGGCCGTGCCCCGGCCGAGCGCCTCCTGGATCGCCGCGACGATCGCCGGATGGCCATGGCCGAGGATGTGCGGGCCGTAGCCGCCGATGTAGTCGATATAGCGGCGGCCGTCCTCGCCTTCGAGGTAGGCGCCGGCGGCGGCGCGGACGAAGACCGGCTCGCCCCCCACGCCGCGGAACGCGCGGACCGGGGAGTTGACGCCGCCGGGGAGGACCTTCTCGGCTCGGGACAGGAGGCTCATCGTGCGCTCTCTTTCTTTTCTTTCTATTCGGACCAGCCGGCGGCGAGCAGGCGCGCGGCGTCGCGGGCGCCATAGGTGATGATCAATTCGGCCCCGGCCCGGCGGATGGCGAGCAGGCTCTCCATCAACACCCGATCGTAGTCGATCCAGCCGCGCTCGGCGGCGGCCTTGAGCATGGCGTATTCGCCGCTCACATGGTAGGCAGCGAGCGGCAGGTCGAAGCGCTGGCGCAGCTCCCAGAGGATGTCGAGATAGGGGAGGGCGGGCTTGACCATCAGCATGTCGGCCCCCTCCTCGACATCCAGCTCGGCCTCCCGCATGGCCTCGCGGCCGTTGGCCGGGTCCATCTGATAGGACCGTCGGTCCCCGAACGAGGGGGTGGACTCCGCAGCCTCGCGGAACGGCCCGTAGAAGCCGCTCGCGAACTTGACCGCGTACGACAGGATCGGGATGTCGGAGAACCCCAGCTCGTCAAGCGCGATCCGGATGGCGCCGACCCGGCCGTCCATCATGTCCGAAGGGGCGATGATGTCCGCCCCGGCCTCGGCCAGGGAGACCGCCTGCCGGGCGAGGTTCTCCAGGGTGGCGTCGTTGTCCACCGTCTGCCCATGAAGCACGCCGCAGTGGCCGTGATCGGTGTACTCGCAAAAACAGACGTCCACGATCTTGACCAGCCCGGGCACCTCGGCCGCCAGAGCCCGCAAGGCGCGCTGGACGATCCCGTCGTCCGACCAGGCGGCGCTACCGGTCGCGTCCTTGGACTCGGGCAGCCCGAACAGCAGGACCGTCCGGATCCCCTCGGCGAAGGCCTCGCGGGAGGTCTCGACGATGCGATCGACCGAGTGCTGGAACACCCCCGGCATCGAGGAGACCGGGTTGGCGACGCCCTCCCCCGGGCAGACGAACAGGGGGAGCACCAGGTTGTCCGGAGAGAGCCGGGTCTCGCGCACGAGGCGGCGCAGGGTAGGGGTCTTGCGGAAGCGGCGGAGTCGGGTTTCAGGGAAGGGCATGATGGCAGGGTTGTACCGCGAGGAGGGGGGAGAAGGCAACGGGCTTATGCGTTGTTGACTTTTAGCTAAAATTAAATAAACTAAGATCAGGACGCGCGTCTTCACCGCCGGGGCCAAAGAAAGCTCCGGCACAAACAGGGGGCCTCAGTGGTCCTAAAGGAGCTATCCCTGTGAGAAACAAGAGTCTTACCCTGAAGACGCTACTGCTCGCGATCGCCATCCTTCCTCTCGCCGGATTGTCGCATCCTGCTCTCGCCTGCATGGAGCCGATTGACTGCCCCTATTGGGACTGCCCGATCGGTCCCATTGGCGTGGGTAGCGGTCTGGCATCCGCCGGCCAGACGGAGATCACTTTCCTCGGCCCTAACCGCGTCCAGATCGCGGTCGGGAGCTATTCCACGCCGAGCATGCCTGCCACCTACGCTTGCTCCGTCGCCTTGACTCCTGTGGACGGTATCGAAAGTGTCGACCGGATTACCATGGTCGATCATGCCACCGGCCAAGTCCTGCCTAACTATTCCTGGGTGCCGAGCGACGCGGCGACCGGTGAGTTCTCGACCCTGGTCGAGGACGCTGGAGTGATGTCGCCGAAGCAGGCCCAGTGGAGCGGATTCTTCACGGAGGTGCAGGGTGGAAGCGTCGGCGGTATTCGCCATTCCTTCGTTATCGAGGCGACCCTGGCGAAAGGAACCACCATCAAGAAGTTGATCGCGGCTCTGCGCGAGCAGGGAATGCTGGTCAACGGTTCCGCCAACTTCGACGGGACCCTGAATTTCGCTCACTACTACTTCCGGCGCCTGGGCGATGGCCCGATCTCCGTCGTCTTCCCGGGAAGGCGGCCGGAGCCTCAGAAGCCGCAGCGATCCCTCAAGTAAATCCCGCAGTCCGGCCGGCCTCCCAAGCGGGGCCGGCCGGTTCTGTCTTTCGGAAAAGGAAACCTGCCCAAAATCGGATCTCAGAAGGAGCACCACATGGAGATCGGGACTGATCAACGCCTTGGGACGGAGGAGAACGAGAGCAGTGGAGAGGGCAACCGCCTCAGTCGGAGGCTGTTTCTTGGCGGCATTGGAGCCGCGGCGCTCGCATCGACCGGCTTGAAGGCGGCGGTGGCCGGACCGGCCGGGGAAGAGACGGCTCCAGGATTTGGCGAAACCCTCTCGCCCGGCGCTCAGCGGCGGGAAAACGCCTTTCAATCACGCTACCGGGTGGCCCTGAACCACCGCCGGCAGCCTGTCTTCGAGCATCTCAACAACGGCGACGAGGAACGGTATCTCAACCGCATCGGGAACTTTTCGAAAGGCTTGCCGCATGACGCCAACGGCGAGGTCGAGCCTGCGGCCTATAACAAGCTGCTGCGGGCTACCCGCTCCGGGCGCGCCGACCACTTCGAGGCGGTGCCTCTCAGCGGGGGGCGCCGGCTGACCAATCCCCAGGCCGGTCTCGCCTTTGATCTCGAAGGAGCCGACGCGCAGCATTTCGCCATTCCGCCCGCTCCGGCGCTGGCAAGCGCTCAGGCGGCCGGAGAGGCCGTCGAGCTGTACTGGATGGCCCTGCTGCGCGATGTCAACTTTTCCGACTATGGTGGACATCCGGAAGTCACGGCGGCGGCCACCGACCTGAGCTCTTTGGAAGACTTTCGCGGCGCGCGCCGGAATGGCGCCGTCACGGCCCAGACTCTGTTTCGCGACCCCCTTCCCGGTGTCCTGAAAGGACCTTATATCTCTCAGTTTCTCTGGCTGGGAACTCCGTACGGCGCGGAGTATGTCGAACGGCGGATCAAGACTCCGGTCCCCGGCTCCGATCACCTCACTCGCTTCTCCGACTGGCTGGAGGCCCAGAACGGCGGGGCCGAAGCGGGAGCCACTCGATTCGATCCGGTGCGCCGCTATATACGGACTGGCCGCGATCTCGCCGAATGGGTCCATCGGGACGTGCTGTTCCAGGCCTACTTCAACGCCGCCCTGATCCTGGGAACTCCACCGGATTCCTCGGACGAGATCACTGGCGGCGGCATCGGGTGCCCCACGAATGCGGGCGATCCTTACCACAACTCTCAGAACCAGATCGGCTTCGCCACTTTCGGCGATCCTCACTTCAAGGCTTTGCTCTGCGAGGTGGCGACGCGCGCCCTCAAGGCGACCTGGTTCCAGAAGTGGCTCGTTCACCGGCGCCTGCGGCCCGAGGAATACGGCGGCCTGGTGCACCAGCAGGTGGCGTCCAACCGCTATCCAGGCATTCTCCATCAGGACATCCTGACCGCGGCAGCGATTGAGAGAGTCCATGGAAGACATGGCGCGTACCTCCTGCCGGTCGCCTTCTCCGAAGGGAGCCCAACCCATCCGTCCTACAGTGCCGGCCATGCGACCGTGGCGGGGGCCTGCGTGACGGTCCTCAAGGCGCTGTATGACGAGAGCTTCGTGATTCCGCAGCCGGTGGAACCGACGCCGGACGGTCTGGCTCTGCAGCCTTACCAGGGGCCCGCGCTGACGGTCGGAGGAGAGCTCAACAAGCTGGCCTCGAACATCGCGACCGGGCGCAATATCGCGGGAGTGCATTGGCGGTCCGATGCCCGCGAGTCGCTCCTGCTTGGCGAGAAGATCGCCATCAGCATCCTGCGCGATCAGAAGGGTTGTTACAACGAGGATTTCGAGGGTTTCCGTTTCACTCGATTCGATGGCACCAGCGTCACGATTTGATAGGGCCAGGCCAGGTCTTCGAAGCTGCGGCAGCCGAGATCCTCGGGTTGTAGAGGAAGGGCCGGCTCGACCTTCGGGAAGAGCCGGCACCTTCGACCTCCTGCTGTTACAACCGATGAATCAGAGGCTCTGGTTGGAGATGTAGCAGATGATGCAGAGGCTGGGCCGCGACTCGACGCAGACGTCGTAGCTCAGACATTCCCAGCCTGGCAGGTCCTCGTGTCCAACCTCGCTCGCGACCTGGCCCGCGACGGCTTTGCGAAGGGCGGGGGACTCCAACGTGACGACCGTCTCGCGCTGCAGAGTCAGCTTCTTGCGACGCTTCTTCTTCATGGCAGTCTCTCCTGGCTCAGTTAGAGGGCTTTGTAAGTGTACTCGAAAAAGCTCTTCGTCCGGAGAGGGATCTCTGCTCAGCAGATCGGGTCGGATATAGTCTCCCCACCTTTCCGGGCAGGCCCTTTGCACAGCCCGGAGGCCTGACGAGAGAAGGTTGAGAGCCAGAGGAGCCCGACGCCCCGCCATGCCCGCACCCCTGCTTGAACAGCTCACCCGCCGCCAGCTCCTGGTCGTCACCGGCAAGGGAGGAGTCGGCAAGACCGCCGTCTCCGCCGTGCTCGGCCGGGTCTTCGCCCGCGCCGGCCGCCGGACCCTGGTGGTCGAGGTGGATCCCCGGGAGAACCTCCACCAGATGCTGGGGACTCCGCCGTCCGGCGGCGACATCCTGCAGGCGGAGCCGCGGCTCTGGGTCCAGAACCTCAAGCCCCGGCAGGTGCTGGACGAGGTGGTCCGCGACCAGCTCAAGCTGGAGCTGCTGACCCGCCGTGTCCTCGACAGCCCGGTCTACCAGAACTTCGCGACCGGCGCCCCCGGGCTCAAGGAGCTGGCCATCCTCGGCCACGCCCTGCGCCTGCTGCGCCGCGTCGGCCCGCCGGGCACCCCGGAGATCGATACGGTCATCCTGGATGCCCCCGCCACCGGCCACGGGGTCACCCTTCTGGCTTCCCCCGGCCTGGTGACCGACGTCATCACCAACGGCCCCTTCGCCTCGATGGCCGGCGAGCTCCAGAAGCTCATCGCCGACCCCGAGCGCTGCGGCATCGTGGTGGTCACCCAGGCCGAGGAGATGCCGGTTCAGGAGGCCCTGGAGCTGCGGACCGCCCTGCGCGAGCGCATCGGCCGCGACGCCGAGGCCCTGATCGTCAACGGCCTCTATCCGCCGCTCGGGCAGCTCGACCGCGACAACCCCCTGGTCTCCCTCTGGAAGCACCGCCGGGCCCTCAACGAATCGGAGATGCGGCGTCTCGAAGAAGGGTGGGAGGGGCCGCGCATCGAGCTGCCGCTGCTCGCGATGGACCGCGGGCCGGCCCTGATCGCGGCCCTCGAACGCTGCCTCACCGGCAACCTGGAGAAGATGGGATGGAGCTGATCTCGGACCGTCACCCCCTTGTCGTCGTGGTCGGCTCGGGCGGCGTCGGCAAGACCACCCTCGCCGCCTCCATGGGGGTCCTGTCGGCCCGCTCCGGGCGCGACACGCTGGTGATGACCTTCGATCCGTCCCTGCGTCTCAAGGACGCCCTGGGAGTGGGGGAGGAGGCCCGCTTCAACGAGATCCCGGTGCCGCTCGACGCCCCCGGGAAGCTCCACGCCAGCCTCCTCGACGCGCGCCAGACCTTCGACCGGCTGGTCGAGCGCCACGCCCCGGACGAGGACGCGCGCCGCCGCATCCTCGAAAACCG
>DATAHG010000252.1:0-4008 GCA_036263295.1 Thermoanaerobaculia bacterium
TAGGCGTCGCGCAGGGCGCGGCGCGGGTCGTCCGCCGCGAAGCGCCACTCCCAGGGGGCGCCCTCCGCGGGCGGCTCGACGTCGTCGAGGAAGCGCTGCAGGCTGAAGAAGGGGTGCGCGATCACCGTGTCGGCCCAGTCGAAGAAGAGCGGCCGGCCCGCCGACAGCACCACGTTGCCCTCCCGGAAGTCCTCGTGGTGGATCGAGGCCGGGATGGGCAGCTCTTCGAGCCGCCGGCAGGCCGCCTCGACCCGGCCGCGGAACCGCGCCAGCTCGGCCGCCTCCTCGGCGGAGAGCACCCCGGCCTCGGCCAGGAGAGCGGGGATCTCGACCAGCAGGTGCCCGGCCGCCGCGGCCAGCGCCGCCGGGCCGCGGTCCAGGCAGCCGAGGGCGCGGAAGCACTCGGCCCGCGCCGCCTCGCCGGCCTGGATCTCGGCGAAGCGCAGCAATGCCCCGGCCCGGTCGTCTGCCCGCAGCGGCTCGCCGGCCATGTCGCGGGTGAGCATCCAGACGCGCTCGGGGTCGGCGGCGGCCAGCTCGGGCAGCCGTCCGGGCCAGCGCGGCGCCAGCTCGGCGAGGATCCGCGCCTCGCCCGGCGTGCCCGCCGTGGCCTTGAAATAGAAGTCGCCGGCCGGCGTGGGAGCGGCGAGCACCGCCGAGCCCGCCCACGCCGCCTTCACCTGGCGGACCGGTCCATTGCGGGCGAGCCCCTTTTCCGCCAGCCGGGCGTCGGTCCAGGCCACGGCTTCGGCGAGCCAGCCGCGGCGCTCCCAGGGGGCGCCGCCTTCCTCCCCGCCGGCTTCCCGCAGCCGCGCCTCGACCGCCTGCCGCGGCCCGGAGGGGAGGTCCGCCAGGGCTCCGTCGTCCAGGCCGAAGAAACCGGCTCCGGGAGGCGGCGCCCAGGCCGGATCGTGCGCCTCGATCTCGGCGTAGACCTCGGGACCCGCCTCGCCGTCCCCGGCCCCGAGCTGGCGCAGCACCGTGGCCTCCAAACCGAGCGTGGAGCGCAGCCACTCCCGCACCGCCTCGGCCTCGGCGGCGAGCCAGTCCCCGTCCGACCGGAAAGCGGGGAGGCGCCAGCCGTCCGGCTCCCGCCGCAGGAAAACACCGCGGCCCGGTCCGTCCAACAGAATCAGATGGAAGCGCGTCAAAGCCATTGTTTTCAGATCCGCCAATCGCGAAGGGCCCTACGATATACTGCAAACCGTCTCAAGGGACCTTGCGATCGTGGTCTGAGCCGTCATCTGGAGAGCCTCCCGGCTCTCATCTCGAACCGTTCACCCCGCTGGATCCCAGGAGGAGACTGATGTCCACCCAGACCGCATCCGCCCTGCAGCTCGTCAAGAAGTATTCGCTCTGGTCGGCCGGCGCCGGCCTGATCCCGGTGCCGTTCGCGGACCTCGCCGCGATCACCGCCGTGCAGCTCAAGATGCTGGCCGAGCTCGCCCAGCTCTACAACGTTTCCTTCGAGGAGAGCCGCGGCAAGTCGCTGATCGGCGCCATCGCCGGCGGCGTCGCCTCCTACAGCCTGTTCCATGGCGTGCCCGGCAACATGGTGCGCGGCATTCCGATTCTGAACCTCGTCGGGCTGGTCTCCCGCCCGCTGATCTCCGGCCTGGTCTCCTACGGCGTCGGCAGCGTCTTCGTCGCCCACTTCGAGAACGGCGGCACCCTGGCGGACCTCGATCCCTCGGCGCCCGAGGCCCGGGCGGCCTACGAAGAGGGTCTGCGCCGCGGGCGCGAAGAGCTGCGCCAGGCCTCCCCGGTCTGAGGCCGGACGGACACGATCATGGTCATCACGCTGCTCTGGCTGCTGCTGTCCGCCCTGGTGGGCTACATGGGGCGGAACCGCGCCGCCGGCTTCATGGGCACCTTCATCGCCGCCCTGCTCTTCACGCCGCTGATCGTGGTGATCGTGCTCATCGTGAGCCGGCCGGCGCCACAGCCGCCGCGGCTCTAGCCGACCGGCACGGCGCGTTCGAGGAACCGGCCTGGCGATGAAGCTCGTGCAGATGATCCGCGAGGAATCGACCGTGTCGATTCCTCGCCTGATGGTGGTGGCCTGCATCGCCGGGGTGGCGAACGCCATGATCCTCGCAGTGATCAACGCCGCGGCCCAGAAGGCTTCCGACCAGGGGGTGTCCTTCTGGTACCTGGCGCTGTTCGCGGTGGTGCTGGCGATCTATGTGGTCGGTCAACGTCACGTCATGACGACCTCGGCGGAGGGTGTCGAAAGGGTGCTCCACAAGATCCGGTTGCGGCTCG
Source organism: Thermoanaerobaculia bacterium (assembly GCA_036263295.1). Classification (GTDB taxonomy): domain Bacteria; phylum Acidobacteriota; class Thermoanaerobaculia; order Multivoradales; family UBA5704; genus DATAHG01. The sequence goes on from DATAHG010000252.1 coordinate 2,266, forward strand.
CCGAAAAGGTCCGGCGCTCGGACCTGCGGGATTTCGAGCGCATCGGCCGTTCGGAGATCTACGCCAACCTCCAGCGCGACACGACGACGATCTCGCAATCGACCCTCAACGTGCTCGACGGCGTGCAGTCCGCGGTCCTGGTGTTCTTCACGGCGCTTTATATCGCCTGGCTTTCGATCCCCGCCTTCCTGCTCACCGCCGTCTTCGTCTACATCGCCCTCTCCCTTTATTTCAAACGCCGCCGCCAGCTCCAGAGCGCGATGCGCGAGGCGGCGGTGCAGGAAAACCGGCTGTTCGGCGTATTGATCGGTCTGCTCGACGGCTTCAAGGCGGTGCGGATCAGCCGCCCGCGCTCCGACGACCTCTACGGCCACCTGAGCCAGATCTCGGCCGACGCCACCGCCCTCAAGCTGCGCACGCGCGGCCAGATCGCCGGCCAGTTCATCTTCGCTCAGCTCACGTTCTTTCTACTGCTCGCGACCATGGTCTTCATCGTGCCGCGCTTCAGCCCGGGCTACACCGCGATGGTGGTGAAGACCACGACCGCGATCCTGTTCCTGATCGGTCCGGTGGGAAGCCTGGTCGGCTCGATGCCGACGCTGGCCGAGGCCAACGGCGCGGCCGAGCGCATCTATGCCCTGGAGGAGCGGCTCGACCGCTCCGGCCTGCAGCCCCCGCCGCCCCAGCCGGAACCGCCGTCGTGGCAAGGCTTCCGCGAGATCCGGCTCGAAGGCGTGACGTTCCACTACACCGACCCGGACGGTGTCACCACGTTCGCCATCGGACCGATCGATTTCCACGCCCGGTCCGGCGAGGTGGTGTTCATCGCGGGTGGCAACGGTGCCGGAAAGTCCACCTTGCTCAAGCTGATCACCGCGCTCTATCAACCCGATCAGGGCACCATTCGGGTGGACGGTCGCCTGCTCACCGAGGATCAGCGCGAGTCGTATGACAGTCTGTTCGCCGTGATCTTCTCCGATTTCCATCTTTTCCGGCGGCTGTACGGCATCCGCGCCGTCAGCCCCGAGCAGGTTCAGGAGCTGCTCGATCTGATGGAGCTCGACGGCAAGGCCCACCTGGTGAACGGCGAATGGGACACCCTGGACCTGTCCGGCGGCCAGCGCAAGCGCCTGGCCTTGCTGGTGAGCTTTCTGGAGGACCGTCCGATCTTCGTCTTCGACGAGTGGGCGGCCGATCAGGATCCCGGCTTCCGCAAGAAATTCTATCGCGAGCTCCTCCCCCTGCTGCGCGAACGGGGCAAGACGGTCATCGCCGTCACCCATGACGATCACTATTTCGATGCCGCCGACCGCCTGTTCCTGATGGCGGAAGGCCGCCTCGTGGAGCGCGAGCCGTGAACCGTCCCCGCCCTCTTCTCCGGTTGGGCCTCTGGTACCGCGAGAACAGCCTCGCCGTGCAGCTCGCGGCGCTCATCCTGCTGCTGCTCTTCATCTATCTGATCCCGAGCATCGTGGTGACCATCGGTCCGGGCGAGGCGGGGGTCAAGTGGCGGCGTTTCGAGCTCGGTCCCTTCGGTCATGCCGGCACCGAGGTACACCGCGTCTATCGCGAAGGCATGCGCCTCAAGCTCCCGTGGGACCACATGTTCATCTACAACATCCGCCTGCAGGAGAACACCCACACCTACGACGTGCTGTCGCTCGATGGCCTGCGGATGCAGGTGGACATCACCGTGCGTTTCCGGCCCCTCGCCCCGGAGCTGGGGCAGCTCCACAAGAACGT
>DATAHG010000253.1:0-3187 GCA_036263295.1 Thermoanaerobaculia bacterium
TACAGCCTGCAGCGGTTCAGCCCGCTCAAGCAGATCACGACCTCGAACGTCGCGGAGCTGCGGCCGGTCTGGTCCTTCTCCACCGGCACCCTGCGGGGCCACGAAGGCAACCCGCTGGTGATCGGCAACGTGATGTACGTCAACACGTCCTTCCCCAACATCGTGTACGCCCTGGACCTGTCGAAGGCCGGCGCGCCGATGATCTGGAAGTACGTGCCGAACCAGTCGCCCGACGCGATTCCAATCGCGTGCTGCGACCTGGTCAACCGCGGGCTGGCCTACAGCCCGAGCGGGAAGATCTACATCCAGCTCCTCCAGGGCGAACTGCTGGCGCTCGACGCCAAGTCCGGCAAGGAGCTCTGGAAGGTGCATCATCCCGAGAAGTCCAACTCCGGGCCGGAGGCGACGAACTACAAGCAGGGCGCCACGATGACCAACGCCCCGATCTACATCAAGACCAAGTCGGGCAAGGAAGTCGTGATCATGGGCATCTCCGGTGGTGAGTTCGGCGTGCGCGGCCGCGTCACGGCCGTCGATGCCAACACCGGCGACCACCTGTGGACGGCGTACTCGACCGGCCCGGACAGCGAGACCCTCATCGACGGCGACCTGAACGCGAACTATGCGTCGCACAAGGGCAAGGATCTCGGCGTCTCGACCTGGCAGGGCGATGAGTGGAAGCGCGGCGGCGGCACCACCTGGGGCTGGTACTCCTACGACCCCGACGCCGGCGTCTTCTACTACAGCACCGGCAACCCGGGCACCTGGAATCCCGATCAGCGGCCGGGCGACAACAAGTGGTCCATGACCATCTTCGCGCGCGATCCGGAAACCGGCCACGCGAAGTGGGGCTACCAGATGACCCCCCACGACGAGTGGGACTATGACGGCGTGAACGAGAACGTCCTGTTCGAAAACGGCGGCAAGAAGCTGCTGGCGCACTTCGACCGGAACGGCATCGGCTACACCGTCGACCGCACCAACGGCAAGGTCATGGTCGCCAACGCGTTCGGCCCGATCAACTGGGCCAAGAGCGGCGGCACGGGCACCCCGGTCGAGGGCGTGGTCACGACCGGCGTCCCGGTCAAGGATCCGAAGTACGGCACGTCCTCGAAGAAGAACGGCGAAGGCATCTGCCCGGCCGCCATCGGCTTCAAGGACCAGCAGCCCTCGGCGTACTCGCCGCAGACCGGGATGTTCTACGTCCCGACGAACCACATCTGCATGGACTACGAGGGCGTCGAGGTCAAGTACACCGCCGGTCAGCCGTACGTCGGCGCGATCGTGCGGATGTTCCCGGGCCCCGGCGGCAATCGTGGCCGGTTCATCTCCTGGGATCCGATGAAGGGCAAGGTCAACTGGGAGATCAAGGAGAACCTGGCCGCCTACGGTGGGGCCCTCGCCACGGCCGGCGGGCTCGTCTTCTACGGCACCATGGAAGGCTGGCTCAAGGGCGTCGATGCCAAGTCGGGCAAGGTCCTCTGGCAGTACAAGACCCCGTCGGGCATCATCGGTAACCCGATGAGCTACACCGCTCCGGACGGGTCGCAGAACATCGCGGTCTACTCGGGCATCGGTGGCTGGGCCGGCATCGGCGTGGCCGCCGGCATCGGCGCCGAGGATCCGACCGCCGGTCTCGGCGCGCTCGGTGCCTTCGGCGATGCCGGGCAGTTCAGCAACCAGGGCGGCGTCATGACCGTCTTCGGGCTGAAGAACGTGACCATGAAGTAAGCCGGGGCCCGACCGGATCGGAGGGGATACCCTCCGGTCCGGTCGGGGGTACATTACAGAATGAGCACGGCGCCGGGGCGCGGTCAGCTCCGGCGCCGTGCCGTTCCGGGGCAGGGCCGCTCCAACAACGGTTGCCGTCGGCAGGCCCCCAAGCATTGGCAGGGGTATCTCATGTCGTGGTCCGCATCCCACCTGGCTCGTACTCTCGCGTTGCTGGCGCTCGCTACCCCGGTCGCCGCCGTTCCGGCACGGGCCCAGCGTCCCGCACCGCGCCAACCGGGCCTCATCCGGGTGTGCGCCGACCCGGACAACATGCCCTCCTCGAATGACAAGGGTGAGGGGTACGAAAACAAGATCGCCACGCTGATCGCCCAGGAGCTGCACTCGAAGCTGGATTATCTCTGGTTTCCCACCCGGCGCGGGTACTTCCGGGTGCTCAACGGCCAGTACTGCGACCTGGCCATCGAGGCGCCCGTCGGTCTCGACATGGCGGGCGCCACCAAGCCGTACTTCCGCTCCGGCTACTTCTTCGTGGCCCGCCAGGGCAGCGGCCTCGAGGACCTGAACTCGCTCTCTGACCCGCGGCTCAAGAAGCTCAAGATCGGGGTGAACATCTACACCTCCGACGCCGAAAACTCGCCCCCGGCCATGGCCTTGAGCCGTCACGGCGTGGTCGGCAATCTCACCGGCTACAGCACCTTCTTCGATGATCAGAACCGGCCCGACGACGTCATCAAGGCGGTGGCGGACAAGACGGTGGACATCGCACTCGCCTGGGGGCCGCTCGCGGGCTACTTCGCCAGCAAGTCCCCCGTGCCGCTGGTGCTGACGCCGCTTCCCGCCACCGACTCGCTGAGCGAGATCCCGTTCCAGTACAACATCGGGATCGCGGTACGGCGGGCCGACAAGGAGTTCCGGGACAGCCTGAACGCCGTGCTCGAGCGCAAGGGTCCCCAGATCCAGGCTATCCTCAAGGAATACCACGTCCCGGTGCTCCCGATGGAGGGGCCAAGCCAGGAAAAGGCTGCCCGTTCCACGGCGGCACCGGCCCCCGCCGACTCGGCCAAGAAGGCCGGGCCGGGCTGAGCCCAGCCGAGACCGACGAAAGGAACACTGCACGCATGCGCACGCTCCTCACCGCCGCTCTTCGCGCCACCGCGCTGGGTGGCGCAGTGCTCCTGGCCGCTTCGACCGTGACCACCCGGGCAGCGGCCCAGGAACTCCGCGACGCGTATCACCAGGCCCCGCGCGACACGGTGACCCAGGAGGTGTACGACGGCTGGAAGCAGTTCAACCTGAACTGCGCCCGCTGCCACGGCGAGGACGTGCTGGGCACCACCATCGCCCCGCACCTCATCCTGTCGCTCAAGCCCGATGGGCCGATCAATACCAAGGAGCTGTTCGTGCAGACGGTGTGTGCCGGCCGGCCGGCCAAGGGGATGCCGGCCTGGTGCGC
>DATAHG010000254.1:0-13205 GCA_036263295.1 Thermoanaerobaculia bacterium
GACTACCCGGAGACGCTGCGCCGCATCTACGGCAAGCACCGCGAGGCCGTTGCCGCGCACGCCGCCGAGATTCTGATCGCCGGGCACGTCGAGCGGCGCCAGCTCTTCGCCGATACGGCGGCGCTGCTCGCCGCGCGCGACGCCCTGCAGGTGGAGATCGATCGTCTCGCCCTCGGCACGCGCGAGCAGATCGCGGCTCTGCAGGAGGCCCTGGCGCTCAGAAGGCAGACCGCGGACGGGCCCACCACTTCGATCTCGGAGATGTCGAAGGCATGGGACGCACCGGAGGCTCCGCTGACGGAGGCGACGCGGGTGTTCACGATCATCGCCCGCAACTATCTCGCTCACGCGCGGGTGCTCGCGGCCAGCCTCGCCCGTCACAATCCGCGGGCCCGCCTGTGTGTCGTCGTCCTCGACGATCCGGAAAGAAAGGTTTCCACGGAATCCTCGTTCGACATCGTCCACGCCAACGAGCTGCCGTTCGATCCGCCGTCGGATCTCTACACGATGGCGGCGGCCTACGATGTCACCGAGCTGGCCACGGCGGTGAAGCCGTGGGCGTTCGAGCATCTCTTCACGCGCGGCGCGTCGGTGGTGATCTATCTCGATCCGGACATCGAGGTCTTCGACTCGCTCGGGCCGCTCGAGCCGTTGACCCGCGCGCACGGACTGGTCCTCACGCCCCACATCACGGAGCCGCTGCCGCAAGACGGCCAGCACCCCGACGAACGCGATCTGTTGATCGCCGGCATTTACAACCTCGGCTTTCTCGCGCTGTCGGACGCCGCGGCAAAAACCTTTCTTCCCTGGTGGCGGCAGCGGCTCCGGCGCGATTGCCTCAACGATCCGGCCCATGGCCTGTTCGTCGACCAGCGCTGGATCGATTTCGTGCCCGCGCTCTTTTCGCCCGCGATCATCAAGGATCCCGGCTACAACGTCGCCTACTGGAATCTGCCGCATCGCGTTTTTACAGACCAAGGGGATCGAATCCTCGTCGACGGACGGCCGCTGCGCTTCCTCCACTTCAGCGGCTTTTCCCCGCGCGCGCCCCACCTCCTTTCGAAACATCAGCACCCCACGCTCCGCGTCCGCCTGAGCGAGGCGCGGCTCCTCGCCGGCCTCTGTCGGCGCTATGCCGAGGCGTTGGAGGAGGCCGGCTTCGCGGACTGCTCCGCGGTCCCGTACGGCTTCGCCACGACGGTTGCGGGGCTGCCTCTCGACGCACGGATGCGCAGAGTGCTGCATCGCACGTATGTCGAGGACGAAGCGCGGGAGCGCGCTCCCTGGTTTCCCAATCCGTTCTCGCCGCATGGCGCGGACGACGTGGTCCAACGACTGCTGCGGCCCGCGGCTCAGGCGCCCGGCATCCCGGCGTATCTCGCCGAGATCTGGAACGAGCGCCCGGACCTGCGCGTCGCCTTCCCGCGCATCGACTCCGCCGACGCGGAACGGTTCCTCGACTGGGTGAGGATGTATGGCGTCCGCGATTACGCCATCCCGCCGCAGCTCGTGCCGCCGCCGGCCGCCCAGACGATGGTGCTGCCGCACGGCGAGGCCCTCGTGCCAGGCGTCAATGTCTACGGCTACGTGCACACGGAGAGCGGCACCGGCCAGATCGTCCGCGCGGTGGTGGCCGCGCTCGCGGCGGAAAAGATCCCCTACACCGTCGTGCCGGTCACGCACACCGTCAGCCGCCAGCAACAGGAGTTTCGCGACCGCGGCGCGGCGGTCCCGATGTTCGATACGAACCTCCTCTGCATCAACGCCGATCCGGTGCCGTTCTTTTTCGAGAGCATGGGCGGGCAAATGCCCGCGGGGGCGCGCAACATCGGCCTCTGGGCCTGGGAAGTCGAGGACCTGCCGGACGAGATGGCGCGAAGCGAGCGCTATTTCGACGAGATCTGGGGTATCAGCAGCTTCACCGCGGCAGCGCTGGAGCGCCGCCTCACCCGGCCGGTGCGCGCGTTCCCACTGCCGGTCGTCGTGCCCGAGGTGCGGCGCCGCACGCGCGCCGAGCTCGGGATGCCGACGGGTTTTCTGTTTCTGTTCTGCTTCGACTACGACAGCGTGTTCCGGCGCAAGAACCCGCTCGCCGTGGTGGCGGCGTTTCAACAGGCCTTCGCCGATCGTCCCGGGGCCGCGCTTTATATCAAGACGACCAATGCCGGGCGGCACGCGGCGCAAGAGGAAGAGCTGCGCGTCGCCGCGGCGGGATGGCCGAACATCGTCATCCGCGACGGGTACGTCGCGAGCGCCGAATACTTTTCGATGCTCGACGCCTGCGACTGCTACGTCTCCCTGCACCGTTCGGAAGGTTTCGGCTTGACGGTCGCGGAGGCGATGGCGCTGGGCAAGCCGGTGATCAGCACGGCCTACTCCTCGACGCTCGAATTCGCGAACGAATCGAACGGCTTCCTGGTGCCGGCGCGGCTCGTCGAAGTGGGCGGCGACGCGGCGCCATATCCGCCGCGCTCGCGGTGGGCCGAGCCCGACGTGGCGGCCGCCGCGGAGCAGATGGCGCGCGTCTATTCCGACCGGGTTGGCGCGGCAGCCGTGGGCGCCCGCGCGCGCGCCGACATCGAGGCCCTGCACGGCCCGTCCGCGCGCGGCCCCCTGCTGCGCCGCCTGCTGGAGGAGAACCGCCGGCGTCGGGACACCACCCGCGATCCGCTGGAGACCACTGGATTTATGCAGACTGCCGAGCCGCCCGATTCGTTCGAAGCAGAAGCCCTGGCCGCCGAGTCGCTCCTCGGATCGCCGCGGCCGGACCTCCCCTCGCGGATGCAGCGGCTCATGACGCCGTTGCGGCGCCTGATCCTCCGCTGCATCCGCGTCTTCTGGGTGCAGCAGCGCGCGATCGACCGCGCCCTCCTCGACGCAATGCGCACGCTGCGCCGCGACTCGCGCGGCGAGATCGCGCAGGGCGCCGCCGACACGGCCCGCCTGCGTGAAGAGCTGACGCGGCTCTCCGCCGAGATGCGCGCTCTGCGCGAACGCGTCGGGGACCCACCGCGGACGGACTGATCCGGCGGCGTTGTATATTCGCCGCTCGAACGCTGGACCCCCCTGACCGGACCTGACCGGAGGAATCCCGAGATGACGCCGACGCCCCCCTACACCCTTTCTCCCACAGGCGGGAGGCCGTGATCTGCGGCCGTTCCGGGGGCGCCCGATGAGCGCCGGTCTCCTCGGCCACCGCGTCTCCGGCAACGGCGGCCCGGGGGAGCCCCCCGTGCTGCTGCTCAACGGGGCGCTGATGAGCCTCGCCGCCTGGCAGCCCGCCGTCACCCCGCTCGAAAAGACTCGCCGGGTGGTGCGCTGCGACTTCCGCGGCCAGCTCTTCTCGCAGGGCCCGCCGCAGCCCGACCTGGAGGACCACCTCGCCGACGTCCTGCGCCTGCTGGACCACCTGCAGATCGGCCGGGTCCACCTCGCGGGCACCTCGTTCGGCTCGCTGGTCGCCCTGCGGCTCGCCGCCCGCCACCCCGGCCGGATCGCCTCGGTCACGGCGATCACCTCGACCCCGCAGATCGACGCCAAGGCCTGGCACGAGCTGAAGATCATCCACGACGCCTGCCTGGAGGCCGCCGACGGCGGCCCGACCTACGACGCCGGCAAGGTCTCCGACCTCAGCCTGCCGATGTTCTCCGACGCCTACCGTGCGGCGCAGGACGCCAACCTCGCCATGCAGCGGGACTGGATCGGCATGCTGCCGGAAGCCTGGTTCCGCGGCGTCGCGGGGATCCTCGAAGCGGTCAAGGATCTCGACCTGCGCCCCGAGCTCTCGACGATCCGCTGCCCCGCCCTGGTGATCGGCGCGGACCAGGACTACGTCTTCCCGCCCGACCACTCGCAGGCCCTGGCCGCCGCCCTTCCCAATGCCCGCCTGGAGATGGTGGTGTCCGGCCACAGCCTGGTCGTCGAGCAGCCGGAGCGGCTGGCCGAGCTGCTGCGATCCTTCCTCGATTCGATCCGCTGAGGGGGGAGCATGGGGGGCGCGGCCGCTCCGGCCCCGCCCCCATGCCGGTTCAGACCACTGCCTCGGCCAGAGGATCCGTGGTGTCGGTGCAATTACACTTCGTGTTGACCGAGTGGCTCTGCGTGTAATCGCCGCCTCGCACGCCCTGCATGGCGCCGAGCGTGAGGACGGTATCGCGTTGGAGTCGGAGCTTCTTCTCACGCTTTTTCATGACGTTTTTCCCCAAAAGTAAAGCAAAGTAAAGACGTCTACTGCGGCTCGCCCGAAAGCTTCGTGCCGCAGGCCCAAGCCTGGTCGGTCGACACCTCGCCCGCCACCGTCGGTCCGCCGCCATTCACCCGGCCGAGCGCCGACCGCGAGTCGAGCTGGCGCAGGGTTTCCCGATTCAACACCAGTTTCACAGAGTGCTTCTTCACGCAATCTCCTTTCAGAACAGGACAGGCTGTCGCTGGTCCTGTTCTATGAGTGCGCCAAACGGCAAAACGGTTCACCCGGGAGCGTCCGCTCCCAGAGCCAGGAGGAGCGCCAGGCAGGGGACCGCCGCCTCGCCCGCGAAGAGGCCGGCCGAGAACCAGTCCCCCGGCTCCGCCAGCAGGGTCGAGAGGGTGAGCCCGCGGGCCTGCTCGCGCCAGGGGCCGCCCGGGTCCACCCGGGCCAGGGCCAGGCAGGCGGACGCCACCCCCGCTCGGCCGCAGCAGAGGTCGGGCTCGGACCGCACCCCGGCCAGCATCCGTCCCGCCAACGTCTGGCCGAGGTCGAGGAAGGCCGGGTCCTCCAGCACCCGGCAGGCCTCCGCCGCCAGGCAGACCAGGCCCGTCAGGCCGTTGCAGAGCCAGGACTGGTACTCCGCCGGGCAGACGCCCCGGGGATCCCGCGCGGCCCCATCCAGGAGATGCCGCAGCGCGGAATGGACCCAGCCGGGCAGGGCGAAGCCCGAGGCGGACCGCCATAGCAGCAGGGCGAGGAACGGCCCGGCGCCGCCGTGCGCGAGACCGTCCCCGCGCAGCTCCGGCCAGCGGTACGCCCCGTCGGGGCTGGGAACCGCCCGGCCGAGCAGGTCGGCGGCCAGCTCGTCTCCCAGCCCGCGCAGGGCCTCGGTCCCCGCTTGAGAAAACAGGATGGCCGTCCCCGCCAGGCAGCCGGCGACGCCGTTGTACAGCTCTGGCGAGCCCGCCCGGGAGGAGCGGGCGAGGTCGGCGAACCGGGCGAGGGCGCGCGCCCGGGCTTTCCGGTCCCGCCGGGAGATCGCCACCAGGGCGCGGACGAAGTAGACCCCGGCGAGGCCGAAAAGGAAGTGGCCGGGCGGCCGTTCGGCGATCTGTGACCCAGGGACGAGGAAGGCCAGCCGGTGGTGCTGGCGGGCCACCGCCTCGCGGCTCCAGCGCTCCGCCTGCTCCAGCAGCTCGGGGTCCCCTTCCAGGAGGCGCGCTCCATGCCAGAAGGCGTAGGCGATCCCGGACGCTCCGAAGGCCAGGCTGGAGTAGAACCCGGTCTGGCGCCGGGCCATCTCCTCGAAGGAGACGGCGGAGAGCCGGTCGAAGTAATCCTCGGCCGAGGCCAGGAGGACCTCCTCCGCCGTGGGAGGATCAGGCTCTACGGCTGTTTGAGTCATTTCCACGATATGTCTCAATCACATTTCCAGTTGGGATCCGGAGCCTCCGGTGAGACAATCGTGGCACGGATGTGGAAGGAGGTTGAGCGTTGAACGATCCTGGAGCATGGCGGCCCCTTCTCGGCGAGGGGGACGAGTTGACCCGGCAGGCCTGGGAGGCGGTCAGGGCGGTCGCCGAGGCCCTCAACCAGCCGGGCGAGGGGGAGATCCCCACGGCCGGACCCGGACAGCCGGACGAGGCGGTGCGCGCCCAGCTCTACGGCGCGGGGCTCTCCTCCGGCAACGCCGGGCTGGCCCTGTTCTACACCTATCTGGCCCAGGTCACCCAGGACGACGCCTGGGCCGACGCCGCCGCCGAGCGCATCGACCGCGCCCTGGAGGCGGTGGCGCACCACCCCATCGGCCCCAGCCTCTATGGCGGTTTCGCCGGAGTCGGCTGGGTGCTGGAGCACCTCCAGGGGCGGCTCTTCGAGCCCGAGGAGGGCGAGGAGACCGGCGGGGAGACCACCCAGGCCCTGCTCCAACTGCTGGACGGGGACGCCTGGGGGTCGGACTACGACCTGATCGGCGGCCTGGTCGGCTTCGGGGTCTATGCGCTGGAGGCGCTCCCCGCGCCGGAAGCCCGGGCGCTGCTGGGGCGGATCCTCGATCACCTGGAGGCCCTGGCCGAGGAGCGCCCCGACGGGCTTACCTGGTTCACCGACCCGCGGCTCCTTCCGCCCCACCAGCGCCAGCTCTATCCGGAGGGGTACTACAACGTCGGCGTGGCGCACGGGGTACCGGGGATCGTCGGGCTGCTCGCCGGCATGGCCGCCGCCGGCGTCGAGCCGGAGCGCACCGGACGCCTGCTCGAGGGGGGGGTCTCCTGGGTCCTCGCCCAGGAGGGGGAGAGCGAGATCGGCCGCTGCTTCCCTCACTTCTCGGCGCCCGGCCTCTCCGGCGGCGGTGTCGGCGACGGGACCGGCCCGGGCCAGGCCAGCCGGCTCGCCTGGTGCTACGGCGACCCCGGCATCGCCGCGGTGCTCCTGCTCGCGGCCCGCGCCGCCAGCCGGGCGGATTGGGAGGAGCGCGCCGTGGCCACCGCCCTGCGCGCCGCGGCCCGCCCGTTCGCCGTCTCGCAGGTGCGCGACGTCGGCCTCTGCCATGGCACCGCCGGCCTGGGTCATGTCTTCAACCGCCTTCATCAGGCCACCGGCCGGCCGGAGCTGGCCACCGCCGCCCGCGACTGGTTCCGCCGCACCCTGGAGATGCGGCAGCCGGAGGGGGTGGGGGGCTTCCTGTGCTGGGACACGGCGAAAGGGGGATGGTGGCCGGAGCGCGGTTTCCTCACCGGCGCCGCCGGGGTCGGTCTCTGCCTGCTGGGGGCCGTTTCGGCGGTCGAGCCGGCCTGGGACCGCGCTCTCCTCAGCGCGGTCCCAGCCAAGCCCTGACAAACGGCGCCGCGAGCCGGCCTGCACCGGCTCGCGGCGCATCCCACATCAGTACTGGATGGTCGAGCAGTCCGTGCAGGTGCCCGACGCGGTGTCGCTGCCCGAGCAGTCGCAGGCCGAGCCGACGCCGCGGGTCATGCGGGCGCAGATGATGCCGCCCGCCACCTGGCCCAGGTCCTCCGGGACCAGATTCCGGACCGTCTCTTTCGACAACAGGAGTCTCTGGCTGTTCGAACGCTTTCTCATCGCGTATCCCCCATGTGCAAGACAGTCACGGTATGTGGCTGTCGAGATGACGGACGCCTTTATGTGTATGGAGCATAGCTTGAATCCACTTCGTCGTCAATAGATTTTACGATCGAGTCGACAGAAAGGTTTCAGCGCCACCGGAAGCCGACGCTCCCGGTTTCGTCGTGATGGGACTCTGGAGGTTCTACAGCGAAGCCGTCGGAGCGAGGGGCAGGTCGGCCTCTGCGGCGCCGGGGACGGCCGCCGGGGCGCCGGGCTGCGTCGTGGCGGCGCCCTGCTCGAGGGCGAGCCAGCTCACCAGGATCAGGCAGAGCATGAGGAGGACCGACGAGGCGAGCAGGAGGAGGGCGTAGCGGCGGTCCCCTTCCCCTCCGTCGCCCTCGTCGCGGAGCCCGCGGGGCCGCGGCGGGAAGGGCGCCACGGCCGCCGTCTCCAGCTCCTCCGGCTGGAGGGGGGCCGCTTCCGGCGCCGGCCCCGGGTCGCCGGTCCGCCGCCGGGCCCGCACCGCCTCGCGCAGGGCCTCCGCCATCTCGGCGGCGCTCCCGAAGCGGGCCGCCGGATCGGAGAAGGTGGCCCGCGCCACCACCTTGAGCAGCGGGTCGCGCCCGGCTCCGCAGGACGGACCGGGGTGCTTGATGCCGCTTACGAAGGCGAGCCGGTAGAGCAGCGAGCCCACCGCGTAGAGGTCGCTCTGGCGGGTGCAGGCATCGCCGCCGAGCTGCTCGGGGGAGAGCGGCACCAGCGGGTCGAAGGCGAGCTGGGTGAGCCCGAAGCCGGTGAGCAGGAGATGCCCCTCCGGGGTCACGAACACCTCCTCCTCGCCGAGATGGCGATGGAGGATCCCCGCCCGGTGCGCCTCCTCCAGCGCCTCCAGCAGCTCGCAGCCCCATTCGGCGAGCAGGGCACAGCCCGGGCGCCCCCCCTCGGCGAGCCAGTCGCGCAGGCTCATGCCCTCGACCGGAGCGAAGGCGACGAGGAGCGCCCCCTCGTGCTCGCCGACCTCCAGGAGGGCCGGCAGGCCGCGGTGGTAAATCCGCGCCAGGGCATGGGTCTCCCGGAGCAGGATTTCCCACGGCGCCGCCCCTTGCCACCCGCCCTGGAGCGACGGCGGGATGACCTTGAGCATGGCCGGCTCGTCGCTGCGCGAATCCACCACCCGATAGAGAGTGCCGTACGGCACGGCTCCCAGCTCCTCCAGGACCTGATAAGGCCCGAAGCTGTCCATGCCGGGGAGGATTGGGATCGAGGCGATCATGGTTTCGCGAGGGCACCGGAACGGTCCGGTGTTTCCATCCCTCTGCAAATTCCGTGCGGGCTCCGCCCAAAAACGGGACAGTCCAGCTCCTGAAAGCCGGGGTGATCAGGGTGATAAGGTGAGCCGCATGCGGATCGGCGTCCTGTCGGATACCCACAACCTGCTGCGCCCCCGGGTGCCGGAGCTGCTGGCGGGGTGCGACCGCATCCTTCACGCCGGCGACGTCGGCGATCCACAGATCCTGGAGACGCTCGGCAAGATCGCGCCGGTCGAGGCGGTGCGCGGCAACACCGACGGCGGCGAGGCCGGCCGGCGCCTGCCGGAGAGCCTGGCCGGCGACCTCGGCGGGCTGCCCTTCCGCATGATCCATCGCCGCGAGGACGCCGACCCGCGCTGGATCCGCGACCTGCGCCTGCTCATCTTCGGCCACTCCCACCGCCCCGAGCTGGAATGGCAGGGATCCTGCTTGTTGCTGAACCCCGGTTCCTGCGGGCCCCGGCGCTTCCATCTTCCGTTGACGCTCGCTATCCTCACCGTGGCCGGCGACCGCCTCGTGCCGGAGATCCTGGCCGTCGAGTAGCGCGCGAGCGGACGGCCGGCCCCGCCGCATCCAAAGCCGTATCTCTACGGGAGGAAGCATGCGTGAGTCACGCATCATCGTTGTCTTGACCCTCGCCCTGGCTGCCGCCACGGCGGGATCCGCCGCCGCGTCGGGCTTCGGCCTGTTCCAGCACGGCGGCCGGGCCATGGGGCAGGTGGGCGCCTTTACCGCCCGCGCCTCCGAGCCCTCGGCGACCACCTACAATCCGGCGGCGATCACCCGCCTGTCCGGCTTCCAGTTCCAGGCCGGCCTCGATTTCAACAACGCGGAAGACGAGTACTCCAGCCGCACCGGGAGCTTCGCCGCCAAGCACGTCATCCAGTTCCCGCCGGCCCTCTACGCCACCTACAAGCCCGAGGACCTGCCGATCGCCTTCGGCATCGGCGTCGATTCGCCGTTCTATTACGCGGTGGACTGGGAGCCGCGCCTCTTCCCCGGCCGCTTCCTCAACCGCCGCTTCGAGATGCGGGTCTTCGAGGTCCATCCGGTCCTCGCCTATGACCTCGGAGACGGCTGGAGCGTGGGGGGCGGCGTGCGCTACGTCTTCGGCTCCCTGGAGCAGGAGGACAACGCCATCATCCCGGTCTTCGCGACCACCCAGACCGTGCCGGTGGAGATCGAGCGCAACGTCTCGGCCGACGTCGACGACATCGCCTGGGACGTCGCCCTGCACTACGCCGACAACGCCTGGGGCTGGGGCGCGGTCTACCGCAGCCCGGTCCGCCTCAAGGGCAACGGCGACGTCAAGTACAACCCGCGCGACGTCCCCCAGGGGGTCCCCGGCCTGCAGTCGGCGCTCGACGGCCGTTTCCAGCAGAGCGGCGCCTCGGAGTCGTTCGAGCTGCCCCGCGAGGTGCGCGGCGGCCTCTGGGTCGCCCCCTACCCCGAGCTGCGCCTGGAGCTCGACCTCGCCTACCAGACCTGGTCGAGCCTCGAAAACACCGACGTCACCATCAACAACGACGCCTTCGGCGACGGTCCGACGGTCCGCACCCCGCGCGACTGGGAGGACACCCTGAGCATCCGTTTCGGGTTGGAGGGGGACATCACCGACCGCTTCGCCCTCAACGGCGGCGTCGCCTTCGAGCCGTCACCGGTGCCCGACCGCACGGTCGAGCCGGGCTTCCCGCGCGGCGACGCCTGGGTCTACGCCGCCGGCTTCAGCTACAGCTTCCCGGATATCTCGTTCGACGTCGGCTACTCGCGCCACCAGCACGACAACCGCGGCGGGCCGCGCCAGGAACCGCTCAACCCCACGGTGAACGGCAGCTATTCGGCCACCGACCAGGTGTGGGGTTTCGCGGTCCGCTGGCGGAAGTAGGCCGGTCTAGGCCAGCGCCGGAGAGGGCTCCGGCGCTGCGCTCTTCAACTTCTCGAACATCCCCGGCTCATAGGCCGTGATGCGGCCGGTGAAGGCCGAGGCGGCCACGGTAAGCGGCGAGGCGAGCCACAGCTTGCCCGGGCCGGACCGCCCCTTGTAGTTGCGGTTGATGGCGCTCACCGTCACCTGGTCGGGATCCTCCGAGACGCCCGGGCCGCAGCCGATGCAGGCGCCGCAGCCGGGGTGGATCAGGGTCACCCCGGCGCGCTCGAAGGTCTCGGCCAGACCGTTGCGGCGCACGAAGTCCTCCACCGCCATCGAGCCGCACTGGATCAGGAACTTGACCCCGGGCGCCACCTGGAGCCCGGCGTCCACTGCCTCTTTGACCACCTGGTGATAGAAGATCAGGTCGTCGATCTTCCCTGCCGTGCAGCTCCCGCCATAGGCGATCTCGACCGGCACGTCACCGATCTCGTCGATCATGGCCCCGTTGGTCGGGTCGGAGGGGATGCCGCGGTCGGGGTCGCCCGGGTGGGCCACCATCGGACGGATCTCCGACAGGTCGATCTCGTGGACCCCGCCGGCGTACTCGGCGCCGGGGTCGGGGAACACCACCCGCGACCGCAGGGCCTCGACGTCCACGCCGGGGCGCCATTCGGCGAGCCAGCGGAAGGTCTCGTCGTCGGCGATCACGATGGCGGTGCGGGCCGAGCATTCGGTCGCCATGTTGGTGAGCGTGGCGCGCTCGTCCATCGAGAGCGTCGCGACGCCGGGGCCGGTGAACTCCATGACCCGGTTGAGGGTCGCCTGCGGCCGGGCATAGCGCAGCAGGATGTAGAGCATCACGTCCTTGGCCGTGACCCCCGGCGCGAGCTTGCCGGTCAGCTCGAAGCGGATCGACTCCGGCACCTCGACCTGGGTGAGGCCCGAGTGGATCAGGTCGGCGTACTCGGTCGCCCCCACCCCCCAGGTGAGGGCGTTGTTGACGCCGCCCATGCAGGTGTGGCTGTCGGTCGCCTGGATGAAGTCGCCCGGGTCGATCAGGTGCTCGCGGGCGACCTCGTGGCAGATGCCGGGCGAGATGCCCTGGCGGGCCGAGAAGTCGCGCACCCCGGTGTGGCGCTGGAAGTCGCGCTGGAGCTGGCGCAGGGTCTCGATCTTGTCCGAGAAGACCCGCATCTTGGGGACCTCGTCGGCGTAGATCAGGTGGTCCTCGAAGACCGCCAGCTTGTCGGGGTTCTTGACCTGGTAGTCCGGCCCGTACTCCTGCTCCAGGAAGTAGTGGACCTGCGCCGTCGTGAACTCGTGCGAATAACCGCCGTCCACCCCGACCACCACGGCGTCGCCGGGCTTGACGTAGTGCGGCCCCTCGCCCAGGAGGTGGCTGGCGAGGATCTTCTCGGCCATGGTCATGGGGCGCGGGCCGGTGTCGGGCCGGGGCAGCTCCATCTCGCCGGCCGCCAGGGCCTGGGAGAAGGGGAACTGGCCACCGTGCCGGATGACCAGCCGGGTGATCGGGTCCCAGCCGTCGCAGAACTCTTCCAGCGGGATCCCCGCGCCGGCCTGCAGGCGGCGCAGCATGGCGTGGCTCGCCATCAGGACGCCCTGATTGATGTTGTTGCGGGCGTGGATCGGGGCGAAGGAGGCGGCGACCGCGATGCGGATGCCGGACCACTTCTCCGCCTGTACGGCGGTCTCGCGCGAGCTGCCGACGCCCTTGCGGTAGCCCGACACGATCACTTCGAAGTTGCCGTTGATCAGGGCGTCGCGCTCGAACAGGCGCTTGCCGTCGGTGATCAGCCCGGCGTAGGCGTCGCGGGCGATGTCCTCCGGCCGGTGGCTGAAGCAGACCCAGGCCGGGGTCATGGCGTCGGTGTTGACGTCGTCCAGGAGATCCTCGACGGCGAGGTCCTCCATGCGCAGGTCGAGCTCGCCGCGGAGCTGGCGGCGGATCAGCTCGGGATCCTTGGTCAGGAAGAGGACCCGTTTGCCGGGGGTCAAACGGACGACTTCAGGGGGCTTCATCATCCAGGCTCCTGTCCGATCGCAGTGTCGGTCCGAGGGGGTCACCGGGGGGCGCCGGACGGCGGCGGGGTGACGGTCCGGTGGCATTCTAAACCGTCCCCGCCCCGGCCGGTGTTCCCAAGCCTGTCTGAAAGTGGCCTCAGGCGCGAGAGCGCCGCCGCACCTCGGTATCCGCCCACGGCTGGAGCCGGGAGGCGAAGTGCTCGACCATCGGGCCGGAGTGGCCGGGCGCCCCCTTCTCGATGCGCTGCAGGGCCTGGCGCAGGAGGGACTCGCCGCGCGCCGGATCGTCCGGCCCCACGGCCACCGCCTTGAGCAGCAGGGCGCGCCCTTCCAGGTAGGAGTCGCCGACCCGCCGGAAAGTGCGGGCCGCGCGGTCGAGGGACTCTTCCAGCCCGTCGAGCCGCCCCTGGTCGATGGCGAGCGCCGCCTCGGAGGTGGTCACGGTGGCCTCGGTCAGTATGTCGCCGGTGCCGCGCGCGGTCTCCTGGCGGGCGCAGCGCAGGGCCTCGGCCGCCCCCTTGTAGTCCGAGCGCCAGCGCCGCGCGTTGGCGAGGGCGTCCCACGCCGCGGCGCGCAGGTCGGCGACGCGCTCGGCGCCGTAGCGCCGGCCGTCGAGGCGCTGGGCGGCCTCCACCGCCAGCTCGGCGAGCTCCAGCGCCCGCTCGGGCGCCTTGCGGCCGGCCCCGCGGCTCTCCGCGATCAGGCGCTCGCAGAAGCCCCAGGAGTGGAA
>DATAHG010000255.1:0-1976 GCA_036263295.1 Thermoanaerobaculia bacterium
CCTTTGAGGAGCTGGTCGAAGAGGTAGATGTCGATCGGGCCGAAACGGCTCCGCAGGTCGGTCGAGGGCTTCAGGATGGGTCGGTCGCTCATTCAGGTTCCTGCCTTCACCGCAACGGGGGAAAGCCATCTTCCCGTGGCAAGGCGAGGCATTCGAAAGGTCCAGGCGCCTCACGATGAGCCCGGGGCAGGGAGGAGAAGACCGTCCGCTGCCCCGGACCTTTCATCAGGGTAGGCCCGCCGCTACTTGAGCTGCCCCTTGTTGATCTTGCCGAAGTTCCAGCCGCGGCGGTCGGGACCGCTTCCGTACTGCACGGTGATCGTATCGCCGTCCTGGATCTGGGCGAACTGCTCGGGAGTCAGCGTGAAGGTCACCGTCGTCGTCTCTCCGCTCTGCGGATAGCGGCTGACCCCGAATTCGCTCTCGCCGATCCGCAGCACGAGGAGCGTGCCTTTCGGCAGGAAATGGCGGTTGCTCTTGAGCTCGATCTCGAGCGCGCTCGTGCCTCCGAAGGAGACCTGACGGATCGCCTTGACCTGGTTGACGTCGTCCGCCGTGGAGCCGATGTCGACCGGAGTTTCGTCGCTCGCGAGGATGACGGGATCCATGGCCAGCGTGGTCGTGCCCGACCGCTTCGACAGACGGATGTTGCCGAGGAAGATCTCGTCGCTCGACGTGTCGTCGAAGGTGAACCGCACACCGCGCAGATGGCTCACGATCGAGCTGTTGCCGAACGCGGTCAGCGGAATGCGGACCGTCGCGAGGATCGGGTGCCGTGAAGCCCCGACATAACGCGCCAGGCCGCCGACCGGGCCGGTGAGCGTCAGGAGATCGCTCAGGCCGATTGGTGCCGACAGCTCGCCGTTCGCTCCGACGAGGCGGACCGAGAAGCTGGTGGTGGACAGCCACTGATTGTTCGTGCCGTTGCACGAGTCGTCGCCGCACTGCCGCGAGACCCGGAAATCGAGCGTCTTGTAACCGCTCGCATTGCGGCTGGCCCCCGGCGCCGCCCAGTTGCTCTGGAAATAGGTGCTGCTGCCCGCCGAGGTCCAGGCGATCTGAGCCACCCGTTGCGTACGGTCGTGATCCGCGATGCCGCCATGGGTGACCGTCACGTTGCTGGCGGTGTTGGCCGTCCCCGAGCTATTGAGGCCCGTCGGCTGATCGAAATCGTCGAAGGTCGTGGTCACCGCCGCGTCCGGCGAATCGGTGTAGCCGCGATCGACGCGAGTGATGTCGGTCAAGCTCGCCGGTGGCTCGAACAGGGGGTTGAGCACGGCGCCGAGCGCGGGGTCGGCGGCCGCTCCGACGTTGGCGCGGAAGAACGCGAGGACGCTCGCGAGCGCCGTCTCGCGCTGCTCGGGCGAGCCGACGAGGTTGCCGAAGAGCGGCCGGTCCCCGAGACAGCCGGGCGAGTCGCTCTGTTGCCACTCGGTGTTGTAATAGTTGTGATTGGCGCCCCAGACGGTGAAGGTGGACTTGGGTGTCGCGGGCGACTCCGAGCGGATCGCCATCATCCGGTCGAAGGGACGGACTCCTTCCAGGTCGGAGACGTCGCCGTCGCACATCGGCAACAGCACGGTCCACGCCGTACCGTCCGCGTTCAGGATGCGCGAGGTCTGGCCGTCGACCGGTCCGATCTCAAAGATGCCGTCGAAGTGGACGGCACCGATGCGGGCCGGCCATGGGCTCCCGGCGTCGCGGTACAGGTTGTACGCGGCGCGGACCCCTTCGCCGCCCCGGGAGTGCCCGAGCATGCCGACGTGCGATAGATCAAGCTTGCCGCGCACATCGAAGCCGAGGCTGGCCGGCGCGCCTCCCACCGTGTTCCAGCGGCTGAGCGTCTGGAGATGCTTGAGGACGAGGCGTCCACGGCGCAGGTTCAGCCCCAGGTCCCCCGTCTCCGCGGGGGCCGCGGTGACCCCGCGGTTGGCGTTGATCGAAACGACGATGTAGCCCCAGGACGCCAGACGCTC
>DATAHG010000256.1:0-7904 GCA_036263295.1 Thermoanaerobaculia bacterium
GAGGACTTCGCGGTCGAGAGCCTGCCGGGGGACGTGTTCCAGCTCGGCAACACCTCGTGGCGCGTGCTCAAGGTCGAGCCCGGGCGCCTGCTGGTCGAGGACGCCCGTGGCATGCCCCCCACCCTGCCGTTCTGGATCGGCGAAGCGCCGGGGCGGACGGACGAGCTGTCGGCCGCCGTATCACGCCTGCGCGCCGAGGCGGAGGCGAGGATCGCCCTCCGCGAGGGAGGCGGGGTGGACCTCTCGGCCTGCCTCGCCTGGCTGGAAGAAGAGGTGGGGCTGCCCGCCGCGGCCGCCCGGCAGCTCGCCGAGTACCTGGCGACCGGGCTCGCCGCGCTGGGGGCGATGCCGACCCAGGAGACCCTGGTTGCCGAGCGCTTCTTCGACGAGGCCGGCGACATGCACCTGGTGATGCACGCGCCGTTCGGCAGCCGGCTCAACCGGGCCTGGGGATTGTCTCTCCGCAAGCGGTTCTGCCAGACCTTCAACTTCGAGCTGCAGGCCGCGGCGACCGAGGACGCCATCGTGCTCTCCCTCGGGCCGACCCACAGCTTCCCGCTGGAGGACGCCTTCCGGTTCCTCAATTCCGGCACGGTTCGCAACGTCCTCACCCAGGCGCTGCTCGACTCGCCGTTGTTCGGGGTGCGCTGGCGCTGGAACGCCAGCCGGTCGCTCGCCCTGCCGCGCTTCCGCGGCGGCCGGCGGGTGCCGCCCCCGCTGCAGCGCCAGGAGGCCGAGGACCTGATCGCGGTGGTCTTCCCCGACCAGCTCGCCTGCCTGGAGAACATCGCGGGGGAGCGCGAGATCCCCGAGCACCCGCTGGTCGAGCAGACCCTCCGGGATTGCATGGAGGAGGCGATGGACGTGGTCGGGCTGGAGGCGCTGCTGCGGCGTCTGGAGCGCGGCGAGCTGCGGCTGGTGGCACGCGACCTGGTCGAGCCGTCGCCGCTCGCCCAGGAGATCCTCAACGCGCAGCCCTATGCCTTCCTGGACGACGCCCCGCTGGAGGAGCGGCGCACCCAGGCGGTGGCGTCGCGCCGCTGGCTCGATCCCGAGACCGCCGCCGACCTCGGCGCCCTCGACATGGCCGCGATCGAGCGGGTGCGGGGGGAGGCCTGGCCCGAGGCGGCGAGCGCCGACGAGCTGCACGACGCCCTGCTCACCCTCGGCTTCGTCACCGCCGAGGAGGGGAGGCGGTCGGGTTGGCAGCGCTTGCTGGACGAGCTGGCGCAGGAGCGCCGGGCGGTGGTCCTGAAGGACGCCGCCAACTCCCCGTCACCCGAGCTGTGGGTGGCGGTCGAGCGGCTCCCCTGGCTGCGCGCCCTGCTGCCGGCGGCCACCTTCCAGCCCGAGGCGGCGGTCCCGGCGCGCTACGCCCGCGAATGGGCCCCGGAGGAGGCCGCGGTCGAGGTGGTGCGCGGCCGGCTCTCCGGGGTGGGGCCGGTCACCATCGAGGCTCTGGCGGCGAGCGCCGGCCTGCGCCCGCGCACGGTCGAGGCGGCTCTGCTCGCCCTGGAGACCGAAGGCTTCGTGCTGCGCGGCCGGTTCACCCCCGGGTTCCCGGACCTGGAGTGGTGCGAGCGGCGGCTCCTCGCCCGCGTCCACCGCTACACCCTGGAGCGGCTGCGCAGCGAGATCGAGCCGGTGCCGCAGGCCGACTTCGTCCGTTTCCTCCTCGCCTGGCAGCGCGTCGATCCGGACGCCCGGGGCGAGGGACCGGAGAGCCTCGCCGCCCTGCTCCAGCAGCTCGAAGGGTACGAGGCGGCGGCCGCCGCCTGGGAGGGGGAGATCCTGCCCGCCCGCATGGTCGAGTACGACCCCTCCTGGCTCGACTCCCTCTTCCTCGCCGGGCGCTATGTCTGGGGGCGGACCACCGCGCCCGGCACGCCCGGCGGGAGCCGGACGGGCGCCCCGCGCCGGTCGGGGCCGGTGCGGGCGACGCCGATCGCCTTCCTCTCCCGCCCGGCCCTGCCGCTCTGGCGGGAGGTGGCGCGGACCGCCGGCCCCGAAGGGGTGGAGTTGTCGGGCAACGCCCGTTCGGCCTACGAGCTGCTCTGCCGGCGCGGCGCCTCCTTCTTCGGTGAGATCGCGCACGGCGCCGGGCTCCTCCACACCCAGCTCGAAGACGCCCTGGCCGAGCTGGTCTCCTGGGGGCTGGTGACCGCCGACAGCTTCACCGGCCTGCGGGCGCTGCTGGTGCCGGCGCACAAACGGCCGCGGGTCGGCCGCCGCGGCGATCCGGTCGCCCTGTTCGGGATCGAGAACGCCGGCCGCTGGTCGCTGCTCGGCCCTCAGGACCCGGCCGGCAATGCGGCGGAGGCACAAACCCCTTCCGAGGCGGCGGTCGAGGCGGTCGCCTGGACGCTGCTGCGCCGCTACGGCGTGATCAGCCGCCGGCTGCTGGAGCGCGAGTCGTTGGCGCCGACGTGGGGGGAGCTGCTGCGGGTGCTGCGGCGCCTGGAGGCGCGCGGGGAGATCCGGGGCGGGCGGTTCGTGGAAGGCTTCTCGGGCGAGCAGTACGCCCTGGCCGAGGCGGTAGGGCAGCTCCGGGCGATCCGCAAGCAGCCGCGCACCGGCAAGCTGGTCTCGGTGAGCGCCTCGGACCCGCTCAACCTGGTAGGGATCGCGACCCCCGGCGAGAAGTTGCCCGCCCTCGCCGGGAATCGCCTGCTCTATCGCGACGGCGAGCCGGTCGCGGTCTACGAAGGCCGCGAGGTCCGCTTCCTCGCGGACCTCGCGACCCCGGAGACGGCCAACGCGGCGGCCCGGTGGCAGGCCGAGAACGCCCTGGTGCGGCGCTCCGTGGCCCCCAAGCTCCGCGCCTATCTGGGCCGATCGGCCTGAGGCCGGTTGGCCTGAGCCTCTCTCCTACGTATACGGCACCATCACGAAAGGGAAGCGCTCCGGCGGGAAGTCCCGCGTGTTGCGCGTCACCAGCGTCAGGGAGTGATACTGCGCCAGGGCCGCCTGCACGGCGTCCGGCATCTTCCAACGGTGCTCGCGGCGCAGGCGCGCGGCGAGGTTGGCGATCGGCAGGTCCATCGCGAGCACCGGGAAGCGGTCGAGCAACGCGGTCGCAAGGACCGAGCCGTCAGGGTCGAAGCCGGCCAGCACCTCGGCCCGGGTGATCACCGACAGCGCCGCCTCCCCGCCGTGCTCCTGCAGGAACCGGGTGGCCTCCTGCCAACCGTTGAAATGGTCGATCAGGATCACCGAGTCGAGCAGATAGGTCAGCGGCCGTCGTCCGAGCGGTCCCACTCGTCGCGCAGAGCGCGCTGGTGCTCCAGCCCGTCGCTTCCCTTCCACAAGCCGGAGGTCTGCTGGAGAAGCTGGTCCAGCGACGGTTCCCCGGATTCGCACTGCTGCCGGTACAGGCGTACGGCGATGCGCACCAGCTCCGTCATGGTCTTTCCCTCCTCTTTCGCTCTCGAGTCGAGCCATTGTTTGTCCTCGTCATCCAGGCTGATCAGGGTTCGGATCATGAGGACACCTCCGATATCGAACGACGCGAACGATATCACGAGTTGTCCCCGGTGGGAACTACCCAGGGGAAGACGGAAAAAGTTGGCGCGATCATGCGGGCTCGCTCGACTTCCTTTCGATTCCGGGAAGATTGACAATCCAGGCGGCGTTATGCATGATCATGCGCATTGAATCGCAGGCTGACCTGCGAGCCAGAGCGACTCAAGCGAAACCTGACCATGCCGACCGACGCCGAAATCCGCCACCACCGCCAGCAGGAGATCCTGGCGATCCTGGAGAGCTGCCCGGTGGCGAGCCAGGGAGAGTTGGTGGACCTGCTGCAGGACCGCGGCATCTCGGCGACCCAGTCGAGCGTCAGCCGCGACCTGCGGGACCTCGGCGTGGCCCGGCTGGGGGGGCGCTATGTGGCGCCGGCCACCCGGCAGGGTGACGACCTCGCCTTCCGCGACGTCGAGCGCTTCCTGCGCGGCGCCCGCCCGGCCGGCCCCTACCTGACCGTCGTCCTCACCACCGTGGGCGCCGCCCAGACCGTGGCCCTCGCCATCGACCGCGCCGCCTGGCCGGAGGTGGTGGGCACCATGGCCGGCGACGACACCATCTTCGTCGCGACCGCCACCGCCGCCGACCAGCGGCGCCTCCTCGAACGCATCGAACGCTCTCTCCAAGGGAGATAAAGCCATGGCCGAACCGGTCGTGCTCGCCTTCTCGGGCGGGCTGGACACCTCTTTCTGTATTCCGTGGCTGGCCGAGAGCCTGGGCCGGCCGGTGATCACGGTCACGGTGGACACCGGCGGCCTCGACGCCGCCGCGGCCGAGGCCCTGGCCGAGCGCTCGCGCCAGCTCGGAGCGGTGGACCACCTGCTGGTGGACGGCCGCCGGTCGTACTTCGACCAGGTCCTGCGCTACCTGATCGCCGGCAACGTGCGGCGGGGTCAGGTCTACCCGCTCTGCGTGGGCGCCGAGCGCACCATCCAGGCCCAGGAGGTGGCGCGCGCCGCCGCCCGCCTCGGCACCCGCACGGTGGCGCACGGCTGCACGGCGGCGGGCAACGACCAGGTGCGTTTCGAGGTGGCTCTGCGCACCCTCGACCCCGGCCTCAAGATCCTCGCGCCGGTGCGCGACGAGCCGCGGCCGCGGGCCGAGCAGGTGTCCTACCTGGAGGAGCGCGGCCTGCCCGTGCCGCCGTTCGGCGCCGCCTACTCGATCAACCGCGGCCTCTGGGGGGTGACGATCGGCGGCCGCGAGACCCTCGACACCGTGACCTCGATCCCCGAGGCGGCCTGGGTGCTGACCCGCGACGCGTTCGACACACCGCTGCCGCTCTCGCGGCATACCCTGGCGTTCGAGCGGGGGATCCCCACCGCCTTCGACGGCGAGAGCCTCGATCCGGTGGCGCTGATCGAGCGGGTGGAGGAGGCGGCCCGGGTCTACGGGATCGGCCGCGGCATCCACCTCGGCGAGACCATCCTCGGCATCAAGGGGCGGGTCGCCTTCGAGGCGCCGGCCGCGGAGGTGATCCTCACGGCGCACCGCGAGCTCGAAAAGCTGACCCTCACCGGGCGGCAGATCCGCATCAAGGAGAGCGTCGCCGCTCCGTACGGCGACCTGATCCATGAGGGGCAGCACCTGGAGCCGGTCTGCCGCGACATCGAGGCCCTGCTGGAGCGCTCGCAGGAGCGCGCCACCGGCGAGGTCCACCTGCTGTTCCGCACCGGCCAGGTCTTCGTCGAGGGGGTCACCTCGCCGCACTCGCTGCTCGCCGCCACGCGCGGCGTCTACGGCGAGTCCGCGGGGGAGTGGACCGCCGCCGACGCCAAGGGGTTCTCGCGCATCGCCGCCCTGCCGGGCGAGCTTCACGCCCGCATGGCCGGAGCGGCCTGAGGAGAGTCAGCCATGAAGACGGTGGTTCTGGACAAGATCGCGTCGGTCACCCGCTCATGCCAGCTCAAGCGGGAGGTGCGGCTGAGCGCCGAGATCCCCTGTGACGAGGGGGTGGTGGTCGCCGTGCGCGTGCTCACCGACAAGAGCACCTACAACCAGCTCGAGCTGCCGAGCGGCCGCATGGCGCAAGTCAAGCGCGGCGACGTGCTGGCCGGCGCCCTCGGGCACCGCCAGGCGCTGTTCGGCTACTCCGGCCACCTGCCGGTCAAGCTGGTGCCGGGCGACCGGATCCACCTGCTGAACATCGGCGGAGTGCTGGGGGTGTGCGACGGCATCAACCCGGACCTCGGTGCGCCGTTCGAGTGCGAGGTGCTGGGCGCCGTCCTCCACTTCCCCTACCTGGGGGAGCGCATCGGCGTCGCCGCCCGTATCGGTGGAGAGCCGCTGCACCAGGCCCCCTCCCTCCACACGCAGGGGGTGCCGACCGTGGCGCTGGTCGGCTCCTGCATGAACTGCGGCAAGACCGCCGCGGCCTCGGCCCTGGTGCGCCATTTGACCCACGCCGGTCTGACGATCGACGGCTTCAAGGCGACCGGCGTCTCGCTGCGGCGCGACGTGCTCGCCCTGGAGGACTCGGGAGCCCGCCAGACCGCCATCTTCACGGATCTGGGGGTGGTCACCACCACGGACGCCAACGCCGCCCGGGTGACGCGGACGCTGCTCTCCCGCCTCGCCGCCAACCGGCCCGACGCCATCGTGGCGGAGCTGGGGGACGGGCTGCTCGGCTCCTACGGGGTGGCCTCGATCCTCGGCGATTCCGAGATCCGCGCCGCCTTCACCGCCGTGGTGCTGGCGGCAAACGATCCGGTCGCGGCCTGGGGCGGGGTGCGGCTCCTGCGCGACCGCTTCGGCATCGAGCCGGTGGCGGTCACCGGGCCGGCCACCGACAACCTCGCCGGCACCCGGATCATCGAGGAGCAGGTCGGCGTCCCCGCCATCAACGCCCGCACCGACGGCGCCCGTCTGGCCGAGCGGGTGCGGGAGAGCCTCGGGCTGACCGCCTTTGCGCCGGTCGAGCCGGCGGAGGCCCTTCTTTGACCGCAATGACCGCGACGGGTACGCAAGTCCCGGCCCTCATTCTGGGGGGCTCCGGCTACGTCGCCGGGGAGCTGCTGCGCCTGCTCGCCGCGCACCCGGCGCTCAAGCCGGCCGCGATCCTCTCCGAGAGCCAGGCCGGGCAGGCGGTGGAGTCCGTCTTCCCGCACCTCGCCGGATGCTTCCCGGATCTCGCCTTCTCGGACCGCGCGGGGCTGAGCCGGGCCCTCGAGGAGCTCGCGCCCGGCCCGGTGGCGCTGTTCTCCGCCGCCCCCCACGGCGCCGCGGCGGCCCTGGTGGACGCCCTGCTCGCCGAAGCCGCAGAGGCCGGGGTAGAGGTCCGCGCGGTCGATCTGTCGGCGGACTTCCGGTTCCCCGAAGCCGCCGCCTACGAGGCGGTCTACGGCCATCCCCACGGCGCCCCGGAGCGGCTGTCGAGCTTCGCCTGCGCGGTGCCCGAGCACCTGGCCGAGACTCCGGCCGGGCCCGTCCAGCACATCGGACACCCCGGATGCTTCACCACCACCGTCCTGATGGGCGCCGTCCCCCTGCTCGCGCGGGGGCTGATCGAGCCGCGCATCACGGTCGTCGCGACCACCGGCAGCACCGGGGCCGGCCGCACCCCGACCCCCGCCACCCATCATCCGGCGCGGCGCAGCAATCTCTACGCGTACAATCCGCTGCGCCACCGGCACGAGCCGGAGATGCGGGCGCTGGCCGAGGCCGCGTCGGGACAGGCGGCCGAGATCCATTTCGTGCCGCAATCCGGTCCCTTCGCCCGCGGGATCTACGCCACGCTGCAGGCGCGGCTCGTCCAGCCGCTCTCCGGCGCCGAGGTGGCCGCGGTCCTGGCCGATTTCTACCAGGGCTCGCCGTTCGTGGACGTCCTGCCCGAGCCGCCGAAGCTCCAGGATGTGGTGGGCACCAACCGCTGCCGCCTGAGCGCGGCGGTGGATGGCGATCACCTCGTCGTGTTCTCGACCCTCGACAACCTGGTCAAGGGGGCCGCCGGCGGCGGTATCCAGTGGATGAACCGGCTGCTGGGCTTCCCCCAGCAGACCGGCCTGACCCAGCCCGGACCGGGCTGGCTCTGAGCGATCGAATCGAAAGGAGCGACGGATGAGCGCCGAAAGCGCCCTCCTCAACAGCCGTACGGCCCCCCTCGATCTTCCGGAAGACGCCGCGGCGGCCGAGAAGCGTTACCTGGTGCCGGCCTACGCCCACCTGGCCGTGGAGCCCGAGCGCGGCGAAGGGGTCTACCTCTGGACCCGCGACGGCCGCCGCCTGCTCGACTTCTACGGCGGCCACGCCGTGGCCCTGCTCGGCTACGGCCACCCGCGCCTGCTCGCCCGCCTGTCGGGCCAGGCCGCGGCGCTCTTCTTCCAGAGCAACATCGTGCCGCTCGCGGTGCGCGCCCGCGCCGCCGCCCGCCTGGTCGCCTTCGG
>DATAHG010000257.1:0-1673 GCA_036263295.1 Thermoanaerobaculia bacterium
CTCGAACCACCTGGAGCAGGCGCGCCTCCAGCTCACCCGCGAGCCGCGGCCGCTCCCCCGTCTCGTCCTCAACCCGGCGGTGCAGTCGATCTTCGATTTCCGTTACGAGGACATCGCGATCGAGGGGTACGACCCGCACCCCGCGATCAAGGCGCCGGTGGCGGTCTGAACGGAATCAGAGTCTCCCTGATCGTGGCGATGGCGGCGAACCGCGTCATCGGCCGGGACGGCGCCCTCCCCTGGCGTCTCCCCGCCGACCTGAAGCGCTTCAAGCAGCTCACGATGGGACACGCGCTGATCGTCGGCCGCAAGACCTGGGAGTCGATCGGCCGGCCGCTCCCCGGCCGCACCATGATCGTGGTCACCCGCCAGCCCGATTATCGGCCGGCGGATCCCTCGGGGACCGTGCGGGTGGTCCATTCGATCGAGGAGGCCCTGCGGCTCGCCCGCGAGGTCTCTCCCGAGGAGACGTTCGTGGCCGGCGGCGCCGAGCTCTACCGCGAGACCCTGCCCCGGGCGGACCGCCTCCACCTCACCCGGATCGAGCGGGACTTCCCCGGCGACACCCGCTTTCCCGATTTCGACGAGTCGCAATGGCGGCAGGTGGACGAGGAGCGCCACGAAGCTTCCGGCGACACCCCGTTCGCCTATACCTTTCAGATTTTCGACCGGATCCAGACTGGAGAACCGACCTGACCAGACACTCGCGAGGCCGGCGTCCGCGCGCCGGCTGGCTCTTCATCTCCCTGATGGCGGCCCTGCTCTCCTGCCACTCCGGCGACGGCGAGCCGGCCCTCGACATGAAAGCCTCGGACCCGGCCGGACGCGTGCGCATCTTCCTGATCGCGCCCAACGACAAGGGCGCCTCCGGCCGCGAGGCGGGGTGCGGCGACAGCGCCGTGCCCTTGACCGTAAACCTCCCCCGCACCACGGCGGCGCTGGAGGGGGCGCTGCAGGCGCTGCTCGACCTCCAGCACGGCGCCGAGGGCTCGCCGGACGCGGCGCAGGGCTACTACAACGCCCTCTACGCCTCGCCGCTCAAAGTGGCCCGGATCGACCGCAACGGCGCCGAGGTGCGGGTCCACCTGACGGGCTACCTCGAGATCGCCGACGGCTGCGACGGCTCGCGCGCCCTCGCCCAACTCACCGAGACCGCCCTGCAGTTCTCCGACGTCCAGCGCGCCCAGTTCCTGCTCGAAGGCCAGCCGCTGCGCGATCTGCTCCCTCGAAAAAACTGACTCCCCCAAAAACGCTGACCGCCCCGGGCAGGGGCGGTCAGCAGGTTTTCAGCGGAGCCGGCGAGCCGGCTGTCCGATCAGTTCGGCACGCAGGTGCAGCAGTCCGGCGGCGTCAGCTTCGGATGCTCGTTCGGGTTGGCGCAGGCCGCGCAGCGGACGTTGTCACAGTTGTTCGCCTTGGCGGCCGGGGTCGCCATCTGGACCGCGCCGAAGGCCGCGAGCAGAGCGAGAGCAGTGAAGACCAGCTTCTTCATGGGATCACCTCAAATTGTATGGGACCGGCAGGAGCGCCGGCATACAACCCTAGGTGCTGCGAAGGAGCTAAACCGAGGCAGCTTTGGCGTGAGAACCTAAAATCAAAAACGCCGGTCATCTCCCGCGGTTCCCCACGGTCATGACCGGCGTCTTTCAGTGCGCTGATTCCCTAACGGGAGA
>DATAHG010000258.1:0-15559 GCA_036263295.1 Thermoanaerobaculia bacterium
GGGTGCGGGTCGTACCCCTCGATCGCGATGTCCTCGTAACGGAAATCGAAGATCGACTGCACCGCCGGGTTGAGGACGAGACGGGGGAGCGGCCGCGGCTCGCGGGTGAGCTGGAGGCGCGCCTGCTCCAGGTGGTTCGAGGAGAGGTGGGCGTCCCCCAGGGTGTGGATGAATTCGCCGGGGGCGAGGTCGGTCACCTGGGCGACCATCGCCGTGAGCAGGGCGTAGGATGCGATGTTGAACGGCACTCCGAGGAAGACGTCGGCGCTGCGCTGGTAGAGCTGGCACGACAGGCGCCCGTTGGCCACATAGAACTGAAAAAGGGCATGGCAGGGGGGGAGGTTCATGCGCTCGATCTCGCCGACGTTCCAAGCGCTCACGATCAGGCGGCGCGAATCGGGGTCGCGGCGGATGCGCTCGATCACCAGCGAGATCTGATCGATCGTCTCCCCCTCCGGCGTCGGCCAGGAGCGCCACTGCCGGCCGTAGACCGGCCCCAGCTCTCCCTCCTCGTCGGCCCACTCGTCCCAGATCGTCACGCCGTTCTCCTGGAGATAGCGCACGTTGGTGCTGCCGGAGAGGAACCAGAGCAGCTCGTGGATGATCGAGCGCAGGTGGAGGCGCTTGGTGGTGACCAGGGGGAAGCCGGCGGCGAGGTCGAACCGCATCTGGTAGCCGAAGACGCTGCGCGTCCCGGTGCCGGTGCGGTCCCCCTTGTCGGTGCCGTGATCCAGGATATGGCGGAGGAGGTCGAGGTACGGCCTCATGGGGGCGGAACTGTATCACCGTCAGGAGGGGCCCCACGATATGATGCGGCAGGCTTTGGGGCGCCCCTGACGGCGCCGGCCATTTGAAAGGAGAGAGCCATGGGCAGGATGGGATGTGTGCTCGGTGCGGTGATCCTCGGCGTCGTCGCCCTTCTGGCGCTCTGGGCCGGCGGGCAATACAACGGCCTGGTCGGATCGCAACAGGAGGTCGAGGCGCAGTGGGCGCAGGTCGAGAACGTCTATCAGCGGCGCGCCGACCTGATCCCCAACCTCGTGCGGACGGTGCAGGGCGCCGCCAACTTCGAGCGGGGGACGCTCAGGGATGTGGTCGAGGCGCGCAGCCGCGTCGGCCAGGTCAACGCCCAGGCGACCAGCGAGATCTTGAACGACCCGGCGCGTTTCCAGCAGTTCCAGCAGGCCCAGGACCAGCTCAGCTCGGCCCTCTCCCGCCTGCTGGTGGTGGTCGAGCGCTACCCCGAGCTCAAGGCGACCGCCGGCTTCCAGGAGCTGCAGAGCCAGCTCGAAGGCACGGAGAACCGCATCGCGGTCGAGAGGCGGCGCTTCAACGAGGTGGCGCAGTCCTACAACACGCGGGTCCGGCGGGTGCCGGCGGCCTGGTTCATCTCGCTGCTCGGCTGGCCGTTCCAGCCCAAGCCCTACTTCCAGTCGCAGCCCGGCGCGGCCACGCCTCCGACGGTGGACTTCGGGCCCCAGTAGGAGTAGACGAAAACCTTGGGCCCGCCGTATACGTAAGCTTTGAAGAGATGCTTGGAAACCGCCTTCGCCTCCGCCCGTTCGCCCCGCTCGCCCTCCTGGCCGCCCTGTCGCTCGGGGGGTTGGCTGGGGTATGGGCCGGCTGCGCGGGCGGCGGCGCTCAGGCCGAGGGGGAGGCGGGGCACCGGCTGGTGGTGCGGCGGGGCACGCTGCAGCCGCGGGTCCTGCTGACCGGCGAGCTGACCTCGGCCCGGGCGGAGCCGCTGACGGTGCCGCGCACCGAGGTCATCCCGCTCCAGGTGCGCTGGCTGGCCGAGGACGGCGCCGAGATCAAGGCCGGCGACCGGGTGGTCGAGTTCGACAACTCCCAGTTCACCTCCAAGATCGAGGAGAAGCGGCTGGCCGTGGCCGAGGCGTCGAACGAGCTGGTGCGCCTGCAGGCCGAGGGGCGCACCAACGCCTCCGAGAAGACCTACAAGGTGGAGCAGGCCGAGTCCGAGCTCAAGAAGGCGCGGATCGCCGCCAACATCCCCGAGGGGGTGCTGGCGACGCGCGAGTACCAGGAGCGCCAGACCGCCCTGCGCCGGGCCGAGGTCGAGCTGGCCAAGGCGCGCGAGGACCAGGCGGCGCTGCGCAAGGAGAACGAGGCCAGCCTCGCCATGCAGCGCATCACGCGCGACAAATCCCTGCGCGAGATCGAGACCGCCGAGCGGGCCATCCAGGTGCTCACCCTCAAGGCGCCGCGCGACGGCATCGTGGTGGTCGCCGAGCATCCCTGGGAAGGCCGCAAGTTCCAGCAGGGAGACTCGGTCTTCCCCGGCATGCGGGTGGCGAGCCTGCCCGACCTCGGCTCGCTGCAGATCGAGGCCGTGCTGTCGGACGTGGACGACGGCAAGGTCCAGGTCGGCATGCCGGTGGTGGCGACCCTCGACGCCTATCCGGCGGTGCGTTACACCGGCCGGGTGATCGAGGTGCAGCCGGTGGCCCGCGAGCTGAACCGCAATCCCCTGCTGCGTTTTTTCCCCGTGACCGTGGCGCTCGACCGCTCGGACCCGGCGCGCATGCGGCCGGGCATGTCGGTGCGGGTCGAGGTGCAGCCGCCCGCCCAGGGCTCGGCGCTGCTGGCGCCGCGCGCCGGCCTCGACCTGGGGGCGAAGCCGCCGCGCGCCCGCCTGGCCGGCGGCGGCACCGCCGAAGTGAAGCTCGGGCCCTGCTCGGCGCTCGACTGCGTGATCCTCTCCGGCCTGCGCGAGGGGATGGAGCTGCGCGGCGCCACCGCGCCGGAGGAGGCCCGGTGACGCCGCCGCGCCGCCGCCGCGTCCTGGCGCTCGCCGCCGTGGCGGCCGTCCTCCTGATCGGCCTGTGGGCGCTCGCCGGGCGCGCCTCGGCCCTGGCGGGGGAGGAGTGGGGGGAGGCCCGGCGCGACGACCTGGTGCTCGGCATCGAGGTCACCGGCACCCTCGCGGCGGTCGAGTCGGCGAGCATCGGGCCGCCCGCGGTGCCGGACTTCTGGGACTTCAAGATCGCCTTCCTGGCGCCCGAGGGGGCCGAGGTGCGGACCGGCCAGCCGGTCGCCGGCTTCGACACCTCCGTCCTCCAGCAGACCCTGCTCGACAAGACGGCCGAGCGCGACTCCGCCGAAAAAGAGCTGGAGAAGCGCGAGACCAACCTCAAGATGAGCCGCGGCCGCACCGAGCTGAGCCTGGCCGAGGCCGAGTCGCGGGTCCGCAAGGCGGAGCTCAAGGTCGACGTGCCGGCCGAGCTGGTCTCCAGCCAGGAGCTGGCGCAGGCGCGCGCCGACCTCGCTCTCGCCCGGCAGGAGGTCGCCTACTACAAGCAGCGGCTGGGCTCCGAGGCCCGCCAGGCCGAGGCCGAGATCGACGGCCTGCGCCGCAAGCGCGACCGCGCCGCGGCCCGGCTGGCCGAGGTGCAGGACGCGATCCAGAAGATGACCGTCACCGCCCCGCGCGACGGCACCGTGGTCTACGTGAGCAGCCACCGCGAGGAGAAGAAGAAGGTGGGGGACTCGGTCTGGCGCGGCGACAAGATCATCGAGATCCCCGACTTGCGGCGCATGAAGGCCGAGGGCCAGGTGGACGAGGCCGACGCCGGCCGCCTGGCGGTCGGCCAGACGGTCAGCCTGCGCCTCGACGCCCATCCGGACGTGGTCTTCACCGGCCGGGTGCGGGTGATCCACGCCTCGGTGCAGAAGAAGTCGTTCTGGAGCCCTCTCAAGGTGGTCGAGGTGGACATCGCCCTCGACCGCACCGACCCGCAGCGCATGCGCCCGGGCATGCGTTTCCTCGGCACGGTCGAGCTGGAGCGGGTGCCGCGCGCCTTGGTGATCCCGGCCGAGGCGGTGGTTAACAGCCGGGAGGGGCCGGTGGTCTACCGCCGCTCGGGCTGGGGCGTCGAGGAGGTGCGGCCGCGGCTCGGCCGCCGCAACGACCGTTTCGTCGAGGTGATCGACGGCTTGGCGGCGGGCGACCGGCTGGCGCTGCGCGGTGCCGCCAGCGGCGGCGCCGACAAGGGCGGCGCCGCCGAGCCCGCGGCGGGCGGCCCGGCCGGCCCGACCATCCTGAGGGTGGGGTCGTGACCCGGCGCAAGAAAGGCACTGCCCTCACCGCGCTGGGCGCCGCGGCGCTGCTCGCGGCCATCATCCCGCTGGCAGGCGCCCTGTCGAACCACGGCGCCGCCGACGTCCCCACCTACCGCGTCGAGCGCCAGGACTTCGTCCACCGGGTTCCGGCCCAGGGCAACCTCAAGGCGGCGCAGGCCATGCCGGTCACCGTGCCGGTCGGCGCGCCGGGCCCCTTCCGCGTCGCCTGGCTGGCGCCGGACGGCGGCCGGGTGAAGGCGGGCGAGGTGGTGGTGCGCTTCGATCCCACCGACGCCGAGAAGCGCCTGCGCGACGCCGAGGACGACCTGCGCAGCGCCCGCCTGCGTCTCGAAAAAGAGCGGGTGACCGGCGACGCCGAGCTGTCCAAGCTGGAGCACGACGCCGCCATGGCGCGCATGGAGCTGGAGAACGCCCGGCAGTTCCAGAAAAAGGACCAGGTCATCTTCTCGCGCCACGACATCATCGAGTCCGAGATCGACGGCGTCCTCGCCCAGCAGCGCGAAAAGCAGGCCCGCGAGGCGCGCCGCACCCAGAGCGCGCTCTCCGGCACCGAGCGCGAGCTGCTGGGGATCGAGATGCGGCAGGCCGACGCCAAGATCCAGCAGGCCCGCCAAGCCCTCGCCTCGCTGGAGGTCAAGGCCCCGCACGACGGCGTCCTGGTGCTGACCCGCGACTGGCGGGGCAACTCGCTGCGGGTCGGCGACACGGTCTGGAACGGCCAGCCCCTGGCCGAGCTGCCCGAGCTCGCCCGCATGCAGGCCGAGGTCTTCGTGCTGGAGGCCGACGCCGGCGGCCTCGCCCCCGGCAAGCCCGCCACGGTGGCCCTGGAATCGGCGGCGGACACCCTCTACCAGGCGCGGATCGCCCGGGTCGATTCGCTCGCTCGGCCGCGCATGCGGGGGTCGCCGGTGCAGTACTTCTCGGTCCTGCTCGACCTCGACCGCACCGACCCGAGCGCCATGAAGCCGGGGCAGCGGGTGCAATCCACCCTCCTGCTCGAAGAGCGCAAGGGCGCCCTCGCCGTGCCGCGCCAGGCGATCTTCGAGCGCGACGGCAAGACCGTGGTCTACCGCCGCTCGGCCTCGACGGTGCTCGGCTTCGAGCCGGTGCCGGTCAAGCTCGGCCCGTCCGGCATGGGGCGGGTGGTGGTCGAGTCCGGCCTGCGGCCGGGGGACGAGATCGCCCTGGCCGATCCCACCGGCGCCGAGGAGACGGAGAAGCCGGACGAGACGGCGAAGGGGCCCGCCGGCCCGCCGAGGACCCCGCTGCCTTGAGCCCGTCCGAAGCCTTCCGCTCCGCCCTGGAGAACCTCGCGGCGCACAAGTTGCGCTCGGCCCTCACCATGCTCGGCATGATCTTCGGGGTGGGCGCGGTGATCGCCATGCTGTCGATCGGCGCCGGCCTGGAGCGCCAGGCGCTCGGGACCATCGAGCGCCTCGGCGTCCGCAACGTCCTGGTGCGGGCCAAGGAGATCCGCGAGGAGGAGGCGGAGGAGGTGCGCCGCAAGTCGATGGGCGTCTCCTTTCGCGACGCCGCCGCCATCGCTGAGGCGGTGCCCGGGGCCGAGCTGGTGGCGCCGCGCATCCGCATCGAGCCCTACAAGGTGCTCTCCGGCTCGGGGAAGACCCGGGCCACCCTCTACGGCGTCACCCCCCGGCACGCCGAGCTGGCTCACCTGACCGTCGAGGAGGGGCGCTTCCTCGACCCGCTGGACGAGCGCACCCACGCCCAGGTCTGCGTCATCGGCCCCGGCGTCCGCCGCGACCTCTTCGGCTACGGCGACGTGCTCGGCCGCGAGATCAAGGTGAACGACCTCTGGCTGGAGGTGGTCGGGGTGCTGGCGCCGGACGCGCCCGGCTCCGGCAGCTCGTTCCAGGGGGTGTCGCTCGAATCGGTGGAGCACGAGATCTACGTGCCGGTGACCACCGCCGACCGCAAGCTGGAGCGCGCGGCGCTCGACTCGCCGCTCGACGAGATCGTGGTCCGGCTGAAGGACGGGGCGCAGGGCCCGGAGACCGCGGCGGTGATCCGCGGCCTGCTCGAACGCCTGCACGGCGGCGCCGAGGACTACGAGCTGGTCGTCCCCGAGTCGCTGCTGGCCCAGAGCCGGCGCACTCAGCGCCTGTTCAACATCGTGATGGGGGCGATCGCCGGCATCTCGCTGCTGGTCGGCGGCATCGGGATCATGAACATCATGCTGGCGACCGTGCTCGAACGCACCCGCGAGATCGGAGTGCGGCGGGCGGTGGGGGCCCGCCGGCAGGACATCCGTTTCCAGTTCGTGATCGAGTCGTTCGCAATCAGCCTGATCGGCGGCCTCGCCGGGGTCGCGGCCGGCCTTGCCATCGCCCGCGGGGTGGCCTTCTACACCGAATGGGACACCGTGGTCACCGGCGCCTCCATCCTCCTTTCCACCGGCGTCGCCATGACGGTCGGTCTCGCCTCGGGCATCTATCCCGCCGCCCGCGCGGCCTCCCTCGATCCGATCGAAGCCCTGCGCTACGAGTGAGGGGGCTTCCCCTCCTCTTTGAGGCCGAGGTGATGGGCCAGGAAGGCCATCTCGTCGGCGAAGGTCTGCAGCGCCTGGGTGCGGCTGCTCAAGCCGTGGCCGCTGCGGCGCTCGACGCTCAGGAGGATGGGCGCGTCTCCCGCCTGGGCGCGCTGGAGGCGCGCGGCCATCTTGAAGCTGTGGGCCGGCACCACCCGGGTGTCGTTCTCGGCCGTCACCAGGAGAGTTGCGGGGTAGCGTGTGCCGTCCTGCACATGGTGGTAGGGGGAGTAGGACTGGAGGACCTTGAACTCGGCCGGGTCGTCGGCCGAGCCGTACTCGGAGACGAAGTTGCGCGCCGCCGACAGCTTGTCGTAACGGAGCATGTCGAACAGCCCGACCTCGGCCACGGCGGCGCCGAAGCGGCCCGGCTTCTTGGTGAGCGCGGCCCCCACCAGGAGGCCGCCGTTGCTCGTCCCCAGGATGCCGAGGCGGCGCGGCCGGGTGTACTGGTTGGCGATCAGCCAGTCCGCCGCAGCGAGGAAGTCGTCGAAGGTGTTCTGCTTCGTCAGGCGCATCCCGGCCTGGTGCCAGGCCTCGCCCCGTTCACCGCCGCCGCGCAGGCTGGCAGCGGCGTAGACGCCCCCCCGTTCCATCCAGGCGACCGCGGCGGTCGAGAAGGTGAGGCTGACCGGGATGGCGAAGCCGCCGTAGCCGGTGAGCAGGGTCGGCCGGTCGCCATCGAGAGGGAGCCCCTTGAGAGAGGCCACATAGAGCGGGATCGAGGTGCCGTCGCGCGACGGGTAGAGCACCTGGCGGACCTCGAAGCGAGCCGGGTCGAAGTCGATCTCGCGGCGCCAGACCCGGGTGCTCTGGCCGCTCTCCACGTCGTAGCGGTAGATCGTGGCCGGCTCGGTCCAACTCCCAAATGAGTAGAACGTCTCGTCCGAAAGCGGGGTCCCCTCGAAGCCGTTGGCGATCCCGATCCCCGGCAGGTCGATCTCCCGCACCCGCCGGCCGTCGAGGCTGAAGACCTCGGCGCGGGTGCGGCCCCCGTCGAGGAACAGGCCGACGAATCGGCTGCCAACCCGGCTGACGTAGGTCAGGGGGCGCTCGGAGGTGGGGATGACGTCGCGCCAGCGCTCCCGCTCGGGATGCTCCAGGTCGATCGCCACCAGGCGGCCATTGGGGGCGCCGTTGTCAGTCCGGAAGTAGAGCCGGGAGCCCTGACTGCTGACGAAGAGCAGGTAGCGGTTGTCGTAGTGGGGGACGAGCTCGCGGAATCCGGCACGGGTGGTCCCGGTCCCGTCGGTCTCCAGGTCGCGGATCAGGATCTGGAAGCGTTCGCCGGTGCCGCGGGCCACCGTCAGGAGGAGATGGCGGCGGTCCGCGGTGAGTTGGGGAAAGAAGAACCAGTCGGGGTGGTCGGGGCGCTCGTAGACAACGCGGTCGGATGAGGCCGCGGTGCCGACCTGGTGGAAGTAGATCCGGTGGTGGAGGGGCAGGCCCGTTGAGGGCTCCTTCTTCGGATCGGGGTAGGCGCCATAGAAGAAGCCCTGGCTGTCCCGCGTCCAGGCGGCGCAGCAGGTCTTAATGCCGGGGAGCTCTTCGCCCAGCACCCGGCCGGAGTCGATCTCCAGGACGTGGTAGGTCTGCCAGTCCGAGCCCCCTTCGGAGGTCCCGTAGGCCAGGTATTTCCCATCCGGACTGGGCTCGTAGTTGGTGAGCCGCGCCGAGCCGTCGGAGGACCAGCGGTTGGGATCGAGCAACGGGCGCGCCGCCTCGGAGGGCGGCCCCTGGAGGTAGAGGATCGCGTGTTCCTGCCGGCCGTCGCTCTGGAGGAAAAGGGAGCGGCTCCCCGCCGGGGTTGGAAGCCAACGGGATTCACCGCTCCAGAGCTTTTCCAGGCGCTGCTCGAAGGAGGCCCTCTCCGGGAGTGCCCGCAAGCTCTCTTGGGAGAGACGGTTCTGGGCCTCCACCCAGACGGAAACTTCCGAACCGGCGCGGAGATCTCCCTCCAGCCAGCGGTAAGGATCGGCCACCGCCTGGCCATGGTAGGTGTCGAGCTGCTCCACCTCCCGGGCCGGCGGGTAAAGAATCTTGCCGGCCGGGATCCCCGCGGCGGCGCACAGCGTTGCTCCTGCGACGGCGGCAACCGCGGCCAGGGCGACCCCGCGCCAGACAAGTCGGGTCATGACTCCTTCCTCCTGAGCGCCTTATCGTAGCTGCAAATGCGAGTGGTCCGGGAGTTGCAATGCGATGCCGCGGCGGAGAGAAACGGGAATCAATAACCGTAGGCGCCTGGGGAGAGCGGCGATTGAACGTTGAAAGTACGCCGAGATTTGTAGCTTTGAGCCGGTTCACTGTGGCGAACGGGATGACCGGACAGGTCAAGCAGGCTTTCCTGGACCGGCCCCACCTCGTGGATAGCGCCCCTGGCTTCCTGCGCATGGAGGTCATCAGTCCCCTCGACGAGCCGGAGGAGATCTGGCTCCTGACCTATTGGACCGACGAGGACAGCTTTCGGGTCTGGCACCGGAGCCACCTCTACCGCGAGTCCCATGAAGGCATCCCCAAAGGGCTGAAGCTGGATCCCAGCCGCACCCGGATCCGCTACTTCGAGCACGTCGCCTCCTGACCCGCCATGCCGACCCTGACCTCCGAAGCGAGCCTCGCCATCGACGCCAAACGGGGGACCCTGGCGGAAGCCATGACCGCCCGGCAGTACCAGCTCCAGCCCGAGCTGGCCCTGCGCTATGGCGAGGCCGGGCGAGCCAAGTGCCTGCAGGACGCCCACTTCCATCTCGCCTACCTGGCCGAGGCGATCGCCGCCGAGAGCCCGGCCCTGTTCACCGACTACGTGGCCTGGGCGAAGGTGATGCTGGATTCGCGCGGCATTCCGGCCAGCGATTTCGCGGTCAACCTCGGCGTGCTGCGCGACGTGCTGGGACAGCACCTTCCCGCCGAGGCCGCGGCCCTGGCGGCCGGCTTTGTCGAGTCGGGCCTGCGCCAGCTTCCGGACCTGCCGTCGGACCTCCCCAGCCTGCTGGCCGAGCAGCAGCCGCTGGACGATCTCGCGCGGACCTACATCGCCGAGCTTCTGGACGGCGAGCGGCAGACCGCGCGGCGGCTGGTCTTCGACGCGCTCGAGCGGGGCGTGAGCGTCCGCGACATCTATCTGCACGTCTTTCAGCCGGCCCAGCGCGAGGTGGGGCGGCTCTGGCAGACCAACCGCCTGAGCGTCGCCCAGGAGCATTTCTGCACGGCGGCGACCCAGCTCATCATGTCGCAGCTCCACCCGCACGTCTTTGCCGGAGAGCGCAACGGCCATGTCGCGGTGGTCGCCTGTGTCTCCGGCGACCTCCACGAGATCGGCGCCCGCATGGTCTCCGATTTTCTCGAGATGGAGGGTTGGGACACCTTCTACCTGGGGGCCAGCACGCCGGTGGCGAGCCTCGTTCAGACCCTGGTGGAGCGCCGCGCCGACATCCTCGCGGTCTCGGCGACCCTCACCTCGCACGTGCGGACGGTGGCTGAGCTGATCCGGGCGGTGCGCTCCTCGCCGGTGGGGGAACGGGTCCGCATCCTGGTCGGCGGCTATCCGTTCAACGTCGAGCCCGACCTCTGGCGCCAGATCGGCGCCGACGCGGTGGCCCGCGACGCCCAGGATGCGGCGCTCATCGCCGGACGGCTGGTCGGCTTGCGCCAGCCCGCCGGCCTCGCCGTCTCCCTGGCGGGAGAGCCGGCGAGGCCGGGGGAGCCGCCCCGCGACCCGGAGCCGGGCCCGGCCAGGGCCGACCTGCCGCGGGGCCTGGCTGCCATCGTCGCCGAACGCGAGCGCGACAGCCGGCACTATGACGAGCTGAGCCGGCTCAACAACGACCTCGCCACCACACAGCGCGAGCTGGCGAAAAAGAACGCCGAGCTGGCCCGCCTCAACGAGCAGAAGAACCAGTTCCTGGGCATCGCGGCCCACGACCTGCGCAACCCGCTGGAGGTCATCCTGACCTACAGCCAGTTCCTGATCGACGAGGCGGCCGGCCGGCTCGACCGCGAGCAGCTCGAATTCGTCCGGACCATCCGCTCCTCCAGCGAGTTCATGCTCCACCTGGTCGAGAACCTCCTCGACGTGGCCAAGATCGAAGCCGGCCACCTCGAGCTGGAACGGTCGTGGGCCGACCTCGGCGCGCTGGTGGGGCACAGCGTCACCCTCAACCGCCAACTGGCGCTGCGGCGCGGGATCCAGATCCGGCTCGCCTGTCCGGCCGGCCTGCCAAAGATGTGGATCGACCCGGCGCAGATCGAGCAGGTGATGAACAACCTGATCGGCAACGCGATCAAGTTCTCGCCGGCGGACAGCCTGATCGAAGTCGAGGTGGAGGAGCGCGGGGACGTCGTCGCCGTGGCGGTCTGCGACCACGGTCCCGGCATCCCGTCCGACGAGCTCAACAAGCTGTTCCGCCCCTTCGGGCGGACCCGCGTCCGCCCGTCCGACGGGGGCAAGAGCACCGGCCTCGGACTCGCCATCGTAAAAAAAGTGGTCGAAGGGCACGGCGGAGAGATCCGGGTGAAGAGTGAAGAGGGGAAGGGCACGGCGTTCCACGTCGAGCTCCCCCGCGGGAAATGAGGAGATCACCAGAAGCCATGTCCACGATCCTCGTCGTCGAAGATGAGCCCGCGCTGCTGCGCGGTTACACGCGGATCCTCGAATCCGAGGGCTACACCATCGTGCCGGCGTCGACCGGCGAGGAGGGGCTCCGGCTCTGCCGCAGCGAGCTCCCCGACCTCGTCCTGCTCGACGCCATGCTGCCCGATTGTCTCGGCATCGAGGTCTGCCGGAAGATCAAATCCGATCCGGCTCTGGAGCGCACCTTCATCGTAATGATCTCCGGCCGCATGATCTCCGTCGACCACCAGGCGGAGGGACTGGAGGCCGGGGCGGACGGCTACCTGACCAAACCGATCGAGCGCCGCGCCCTGGTGGCCCATGTGCGGGCCATCCTCCGGATCAAACAGGCGGAGAACGACCTGCGGGAGGCCAACCGCCGCCTGGAGGAGTACAGCCGCCTCAAGGCCGAGTTCGTCGCCAACATGTCGCACGAGCTGCGCACGCCGCTCACGGCGATCATCGGCTTCGCCCAGCTCGTCGAGCTGTCGGAGCGCGGCAAGCCGGCCCCGCCGGTGTACGCCCGGGCCTTCGAGAAGATCCTGCGCAACGGCCGCCACCTCCTGGCGCTGATCGACGACGTGCTCGACATCGCCAAGATCGAGGCCGGACGGATGCGCGTCCACCGCGAGCACTTCGAGCCCGTCGAGGTGATCCAGGACGCCTTCGGGGAGCTGCTGTCGCTCGCCCGCCAGAAGACGATCGACTATCGCCTGCGCGTACCCGACGAGCTGCCGCTCGCCTTCAGCGACCCCCTGCGACTGCGCCAGATCGTCATCAATCTGCTGTCGAACGCCATCAAGTTCACGGCCGAGGGGGGGGCGGTCGAGGTGGAGCTGCTCGCCTGGGGGAACCGCGAGCTGCGCATCAGGGTGCGCGACACCGGCGTGGGGATCGAAGAGAAGGCGATCCCGATCATCTTCGAGCGCTTCCGGCAGGTCGACGGCTCGATGTCGCGGGTGGCCGGCGGCGCCGGCCTGGGTCTCGCGATCGTCAAGCAGATCGTCGAGCTGCTGGGCGGCCGGATCGAGGTGGAGTCGGAGGTCGGCCGGGGCTCGACATTCACCGTCACGCTGCCGTTGATCGCGCCCGACCCGGACCGCGGCCAGCCCGAGACGCCGGTCATGTTTGCGCCGGCGGACGAGGAGATTACGGCCGGAATCGACCGGGCGGAGCGCGAGCCGGCGGCGCACGACGGCGACCGCCCCCTGGTGCTGGTGATCGAGGACGATCCGGACGCCTCGGCTCTGCTGTCGGAGACCCTGGAGACCGCCGGGTACCAGGTGCGGGCGGCGGCGTCCGGCCCGCGCGGTCTGGAGCTGGCGCGCGAGCTCCAGCCGTCCGCCATCACGCTCGACATCATGATGCCGGGGATGGACGGCTGGCGCGTGCTGCAGGCGCTCAAGTCGGAGCCGCGCACGGCGGAGATCCCGGTGATCGTCTGCTCGATCGTCGACAACCGGCCACTCGGCTACCGGCTGGGCGCCTCGGACTATCTGATCAAGCCGGTGGAGCCCGAGCAGCTCACGGCGTCGCTGCGCCACGTCGTGGACCTGGGCCCGGAGGTGGGGGACGGCTACGTGCTGGTGATCGACGACGAGCACGGCGTGCGCGAGCTGCTGGCGACGGCGCTCGGCAAGGCCGGTTACCGCGTGCGGACGGCCGCCAGCGGCGAGACCGCCTTGCGCATCCTCAAGAGCTCGACGCCCCAGGCCGTGCTGGTCGATCTCATGATGCCGGGAGGGATGAGCGGTTTCGAGATGATCGCGCGGATGCGTTCGGAGCCGCGCACGGAGCACGTGCCGATCCTGGTGGTCACCGGCAAGGACATGACGCCGGGGGACCGCCAGCTCATCCTCGGTGAGATCACGGAAGTCATCCGCAAGGGCGATCTCTTCATGTCAGACCTGGAGCTGCGCCTGCGCGAAACGCTGGAATTCGTTGGAGTCACACCCTCTCATGGCGAAAATCCTGCTCATTGAGGACGAGCCCGATACCCGGGAGCTCGTCCGCCTGACCCTCGAACTGGACGGCCACGACGTCGTGGAGGCGGCGACGGCGGAGGATGGCCTGGAATTGGCCCGGGCCGCTCCGCCCGACCTGGTCCTGATGGACCTGAGCCTGGCCGGCAAGTTCGACGGCCTGGAAGCGACCAAGCGCCTGCGCGCCGATCCCGCTTTCAACTCCATCCCGATCATCGCCCTCACCGCCCATGCCCTGCCGAGCGACCGCGAGAAGTCGATCGCGGCGGGGTGCGACGACCACTGGACCAAGCCGATCCTCAACCTGGGGGACTTCCGCGACCAGGTGACGCGGATGGCGGCGCTCGGACGCCCCGCCCGAGAGGCGCCGGAAGACCGCGAGCACGAGCTGCGCCATTGATGGCGGCCCCGGGGTAGAATCCCCCCGCTGAACCCGATTTCCGCGGAGGGACCCTCGGGGATGAAGACACCCCCTTCGAAGCCCCTGTCGGAGCGCCCGGGCGGCGGTGGCTCCGCCATCGGCTGCCTGGCCCTGTTCTTCCTGGTCTTCTTCCTGGCCGGCGCGGCCGCACTGTACTTCATGGTGCTGCGGCCGGCGCGCGGGCTGCTGGCCTCCCGCTCGTGGGTGGAGACGCCCTGCCAGGTCGAGGCGAGCCGGGTCGGCGAAAGCTCGAGCTCGGACGGCACGACCTACCGGGTGGAGGTCGATTACGCCTACTCCTTCCAGGGCAGGGAGTACCGCTCCAGCCGCTACGACTTCCTCGATTTCTACTCCAGCGGCTACGACGGCAAGGCGGCGGTGGTCGCCCGCTATCCGCCGGGCACCCGGACGCTCTGCTATGTGAATCCGGAAGCTCCCGCCGAAGCCGTGATCAACCGGGGCCTCTCCTGGGGTTGGCTGGCCGGTCTGGTGCCGCTGCTCTTCATCGCGGTCGGCGGCGGCGGTCTGCTCGCGGTGATCTGGAGCGTCTTCAAGGGCAAGAAGGATCCGGCCCGGCTGCGAAAAGCCCGGGCCGCGCTCGGGGTGACGACGCTGGCGCGGGAGCCGGCGCCGCGGGAGCTGGCGTCCGGACCGGTCACCCTGCGCGCCAAGGCGACGCCGTTCGGCACGCTCGTCGTGATGATCGTCCTCGCCCTGTTCTGGAACGGGATCACCTCGGTCTTCCTCTGGAAGGTCGTCGAGGGGTGGCAGACCGGCAACGGCGACGGCTGTCTGACCGCGTTCCTGGTGCCGTTCGTGCTGGTCGGTCTCGCGCTGATTTACGGGATCTTCCGGCAGTTCCTGATCCTGTTCAATCCGCGGCCGACGCTGATCGTGGAGCGCGACCGGCTGGCGCCGGGGGAGTCGGTCCTCCTGCAGTGGCGCTTCCGGGGGCGGACCGGGCGGGTGAGCCGTTTCCGGATCCTGCTCGAAGGCTGGGAGGAGGCGAGCTACCGGCAGGGGACGGACACCCGCACCGAGCGCAAGCTCTTCCATGCCTCCGCCTTGGTCGACGCGAGCCAGCCCACCGCCATCCCGGCCGGCACCGCGTCTCTGGGCATTCCGGCCGGATCGGTGCCGTCGTTCAAGTCCGACCACAACAAGATCATCTGGTCGCTCAAGGTGCAGACCGAGATCCCCGGCTGGCCGGACAGCGAGGAAGAATACGAGCTCCAGGTGGAGCCGGCCGCGCCGGGAGGGTTTCGATGAGCTGGATCCAGATTCAGACCGACGGAGGCGCCGTGTCGTTCCGCCCCGGGGAGGAGGTCTCCGGGACGGTCTCCTGGTTTCTGGACGCGGCTCCGGA
Organism: Thermoanaerobaculia bacterium; assembly: GCA_036263295.1. Lineage (GTDB taxonomy): Bacteria > Acidobacteriota > Thermoanaerobaculia > Multivoradales > UBA5704 > DATAHG01. The sequence goes on from DATAHG010000258.1 coordinate 15,025, forward strand.
GAGCCTCGATCTGCGCCTCTTCTGGTACACCGAGGGGAAGGGGGACCAGGACGTCGAGGTGATCGACAGCGTGCCCTTCGAGGCTCCGGGAACGCAGGACAGCCGGGCGTTCCGCGTCCGCCTGCCGGAAGAGCCGTACAGCTTCTCGGGCCAGCTCATCTCGCTGATCTGGTGCCTGGAGGCGGTGGCAAAGCCGACCGACGAGGTCGGCCGTCTGCCGATTACCGTCTCGCCGACCGGGCAGGAGATCGTCCTCAGGGCGGCCGAGCCGCCCACCTGATGCGGGCGCGCGACAACCCGTTCACGGTCCAGCGGATCCACGCCCTGTCCTACCGGCTGGAGGGGACGACCTGGGAGGCGCTCCTGGAGCGGCTGGAGGCGCTGGGGTTCCGCGCCGCCCTGGTCGGGCCGCACGGTCACGGCAAGAGCACCCTCCTCAAGGAGATCGCCGCCCGGCTGGAGACGCGCGGTCTGCGGGTCCGCAAGGTTCTCCTGCACGAGGGGGACCGCTGGCTGACCCGCGAGCAGCGCCGGA
>DATAHG010000259.1:0-2842 GCA_036263295.1 Thermoanaerobaculia bacterium
TGGTCGAGAAGAAAGGGCTCCGGAACCCGTTCCTCCGGCACGCGGTGCTCACTTCGCGTCAGGTTGTGTATGCCGCCTCCGCCCAGGGCGATGCCCTGGGCTCATTCATGTCGGGCCTTCGGCCCTGAATGGATCTTCATCTTTAAAGGGCTAAAGGCCCGGGATGACATAGCCCAGGGCAACGCCCTGGGCGGGGTGCGGTCGCATACATTGCTTGCCGCCATCGCTCCGCCCCTTCTCCGCCCCTCCCCCGCTTTGCGGGAAAGGGCCACCTTCTACAGCATTCTCCGGCATGTGGCGTGCATAGAAATCCGGCCAAGATTCTGTCCGGGAAGTCTCCGGGCCCGTGCCGAGCAGGAAGCTGTCGCCTCTTGAAAACCGAGCCGGCCTGAATCGCGGTTGAGCCGCGGTCGGTCCTGCTCCTCTCTCGGAGGACCGCCATGGTCGAGGCTCCGCGTGTCGCCCGCATCGGGGGGCGATTCGGTTGTGCTCTGACGGTGGATGTGGAGGAGTGGTACCACACCTGTATGGTGCCCGGGTACGTCAACCCGGAATTGCGCCCCTCTCTGCCCGACGAGCTGGACCGCCTGCTTCCGGAGCTCCTCGACAGCTTGGCCGAGGCGGGCTGCACGGCCACCTTCTTTGTCCTGGGCGAGGTCGCGGTCCGGCTGCCTCGGCGGATCCGCGAGATCGCCGCGGCCGGCCACGAGATCGGCAGCCATGGCTACCTCCACCTGCGCGCCTTTGACCGCACTCTCGATTCGTTCCGGCGCGACCTGCGGCGCTCGAAGCAGGTCCTGGAAGACCTGATCGGCGAGCCGGTGCTCGGCTTCCGCGCGCCGGAATGGTCACTGCGGTGCCTGGAGAGTGCCACTCTGCCACTGGTGGAGGAGGCGGGCTTCGTCTACGACAGCTCGCTCGCCCCCTACGCCTTGTCCGGGCGGACCAGCAATCCGAAGTTCTTTTCCCGACTGGCCTGGGAGGATGGCCGGGAGCTGCTGGAGCTGCCGCCGCTCACCTTTGGCGGTCCCCTGCGCATCCCCGCCGGAAGCTGGCCCGGCCGGCTGGTCAGCCCCTGGCGGCTCGTCCATGCCGCGGTCGATCACCTGGCGCAGGGGGGGCTGCCGGTCGTCGTGGTCCACCCCTGGGAGATCTCGGGGCGCCCCACCCCCGGCCGGCTCACCGGCCTCGCCCGGTTTGTCCACGAGACCGGCCGCGGCGGCTTCGACGAGCGCTTCCGGGAGATCCTCCGCGGCATGGCCTGGAAGTCCATCCGGTCCGCCGTCGATCTCGACCGCCTCTACAGCCCCGCCGCGGTGCTGGGAGAGCCCCGCACCGTCACTCCACTCCTCGCCGGATGAGCCGCGCCCGGAACCGCGCTTGCACTTCTCGCGAGTCAGGGGAGAACGTAACCCTGGGCCGCGGGATCAAATCCCGGTATGCTGCGCGCCTTGAGAGAGGGGGAGAAACCGTGAAGAAAATGAGAAGAAGAGAAGGGCTGGTGCGAAAGGGGGGACTCGAACCCCCACGGCCTTTCGACCACAAGATCCTGAATCTTGCGCGTCTACCAATTCCGCCACTTTCGCAGCCGGACGGCATTGTAGGGAGATGACCTGACGGTGTCAATCACATATCCGGGTTCCGAAGGATTTCTCAGAGAGGAGGCGCTGAGGCGCCTCGACGAGGCCGGTCAGGAAGGTTTGGAGTCGGGCCAGCTCCGCAAGATTCTGCAGGGAACGCCGGCCCTGGAAGGGCTGGAATCCGCCCTCGGCCAGCTCGAAGCCGATGGCCGGGCCATCGAGTGGGAAGGGCGCTGGTACGCCGCGCCGAAGTTCGACTACGCCGTGGGGCGGTTGGAGCTGCTCGACGACGGCGACGGCCAGGTGAAGACCCAGGGTCCGGACGGCGAGGAGCGCGACTTCTTCATCCGCCGCCGCAACCTCAAGGGGGCCTCGGAAGGGGACCGCGTGCTGGTCAAGCCTCTCCATAAGGAAGGGGCCCGCCCCTGGCGCACCTCCGAGGGGGTGATTGCCAAGGTCCTCCAGGTCCGCCTCGACACCCTGGTCGGCACCCTCACGACCGACGACCGGGGCTATCGCTGGCTCGATCCGTTCGACCGCAAGCTCACCCTGGAGTTGGAGGTGCAGGGCGCCGAGGAGGTGCCGGACGGCCACTACGTCGTGGTGACGGTCGAGCGGGCCAAGAACCGCCGCACCCCGGTCGGCCGGGTCGTGGAGGTTCTGGGCGATCTCGAGACCCCCGGGGTGGACGTGCTCGTCATCCTGCGGCACTACGAGATCCCGGACGAGTTCCCGCCCGAGGTCCTGATGGCGGCGGCGGCCCTGCCGGCCGACCCCCAGCCACAGGATTGGGCCGGCCGCGAGGACCTCCGCAACCAGGTCGCCTTCACGATCGACGGCGAGACTGCCCGCGACTTCGACGACGCGGTCTCGATCGAGCGCCTGCCCAACGGCTTCTTCCGCCTCGGGGTCCACATCGCGGACGTCGCCCACTACGTCCGCGAGGGGGGCGTCATCGACCTGGAGGCTTACAAGCGGGGGACCAGCGTCTACTACCCGGACCGCGCCGTCCCCATGCTTCCGGAGCGGCTGTCGAACGGCCTCTGCTCGCTGCGGCCGAACGTCCCCCGCCTCACCACCTCGGCCTTCCTGGACATCGACCGCAACGGGCAGGTCCATGCCGCCCGTTTCGCCGAGACCGTGATCCAGAGCTTCCGCCGCCTCACCTATACCGAGGTGCGGCGGGTGCTCGAAGAGCCGCAGCCGGGGGACGCCGAGGAGTACGGTCCGGTCCTGCCGGCTCTCCGCGAGATGCACGAGCT
>DATAHG010000260.1:0-5645 GCA_036263295.1 Thermoanaerobaculia bacterium
GCCGGGAGCGGCGTGCCGAGGACGGTGCGGGCGCCGTCGTCGTGTTGGGCCGGGTTGAACAAAAACTGATCGAGCCGGATCGACTGCGGGTCACCCTTGCCGAGCCGCCAGCCGGTGAAGGCGCGGGCGACCTCTTCGACATCGGTCTGGCCGAAGCCGCCGTCGACACCCAGGGCGTGCAGCTCCATGAGCTCGCGGGCGTAGTTTTCGTTCGGAGCACCCTTGCGATTGGAAAAGTTGTCGAGGTAGACGATCATCGCCGGGCTCTTGGCGGACCCGGCGAGGAGATCGCGGAACTTTCCAAAAGCGTGGCGGCGGATCAGGTCGCGGTCCTCGATCGTCTTGAAGTAGGCGACGGGGCCGTCGAGGTGATGGACGTTGAAATGGTTCGACCAGAAATCGACCATCATCTCGAAAAGCTGCCGGGGGCTGGCCACGGCGCGATAGACCGTGGCCGCCTTGAGCTGGTTGGCCACCCGGAGCCGGGGGTAGCGCTCGACGGCGACCTGGCTCTGACCGACGGTCGGGAAATGGGCCCGCACCGCCGCCTCGACCTCCGAATCGTCGATCTCTTCGGGATGAAGCTGCTCTTCGACGAACCCTTCGAAGCCGAGCTGGCGAGCGCGGTCCCGGTCCTCGACCGAGCCGCCGAACGTGATCCGGTTGACGAGGTGGACGAGCGGGTCCGGGGCGGGGAGCCCGGAGCCTCCGACGGTATCGGGGGCGGCGGTCCAGCGGATGGCCGTCTGAGCACGGACCAGGGCGGGCGGGGCCAAGGCCGCCACCGCGCCCAGCCACGCGGTGCGGAAGAGGCTCCTCCGGGTCAGGGTCTCGCCATGCACAGAGATCTCCTATCGGATGATTGGCGCTCCTGAGCATACGCGAGAAGGGGGCAGGGTGTTTGGGGGGTGGGGGGTTGGCAGCTCTATCGCCAATCCCCGAAGAGCTGGAACCCGGCCCAGTAGAAGGCCTGCGGCTTTCCAGAGCGGATCTGGGCGATCTGGGCCTCCCGCAGTGCCTCGTCTTTGGTCTTTCCCTCCCGCAACGCCTCGTACAGCGTCATCATGAATCCCGAGGTGGACCGGTCGGAGATGCCCCAGAGCGTGCCGATCACGGAGCGCGAGCCGGCGTACTGAAAGGCCCGCGTCAGTCCGATCAGGCCCTCTCCCCCAATCTCGCGGCCCAGGGCGGTATCGCAGGCCGACAAGGTCACCAGATCGGCATTGAGCGGGATCTCTTCCATGACCTCCCACGCTTGAAGTATCCCGTTGTTGCGATCGATGCCGGTCTCCTTGGAGGGGGACAGGATCAGGCCCGAATCGAGCGGACTGCGCTCGTCGAGGAGACCGTGGACGGCGAAGTGGACGAGCGAGGCGTCTCGAGCCCACTTCTTCACCTGGCTCTCGGTCACCTCGTCTCCCAGGAAGACGCGGGAATCCTTGAAAAGACTCGCAATGCCCTCGACCTCCTTGCGGGCGGCGGGGAGGGGAGCCACCGCGTCTCTCAGCCCCATGCGCAGCAATGTCTCCGATGGCCTTGCATTGCCCCACCCGGTGGGAATGGCGGGATCCCCAAAGGCGACCAGCTTCCAGGGGGAGCGCTCCAACGGCCTGCGTGCGAGAAGGTCCGCGTAGGCCGTGGCGGAGAGAACGAAGTGAAGGGGTTTCCACTCGATCAGATATTCGTCATCGCGCAGCAGGGCGGGAAAGGGCAGCGTGTGCAAGGGGCCATCGGGCGAGATCACGACCCGCTCGGCGCCGGTGAGATACGGCTCGGCGGGCCGGACGAGCAGGTCATAGAGGGCTCTCCCCTGGACCCGCAGGTTCCGTTGGTCGGCCCGGCCCTTGATCAGGAGATCGCGGTAGGAATCGACCCTCTTCTTGAGCGTGGCGGCTTCGACGTCCAGAGTGAGAACGGTCCAGCCCGGAGGGGCCGCATCAAGGGAGGAAAGGATGTAAAGAAGGGTTTTCGTCTCTCCGACGGAGTAGTACAGCAGAACCGTGCCCGGCTCCAGCCGGTTGCGCGCCTCGGCCAGGGAGAGCGGCTCCGGATACTGAATCGAGCCCGGCTGGCGAGCCTGCTCCAGAATGCGCTCCTTTTTTCGGCGAATATCGCGCAGCCGTCCCTCCAGGTTGACGGTCTCCTGCAGGCCGGCTTTGCGTGAGCGCAGGCGCTCGATCATTTCCTGGGTCTGATCGTAATCCGCGTCGAGCTTCTTCCACTCCTGGCTTCGATCGGGGGGCAACGCGGCCTGACGCAGGGTCCGCTCGGCCGAAAGGTCGAGGAAGGCTCGCGCGCGACCTTTCTCGAGGACCAGGAAAGCCTCCTCCTCGTGCCCGGTTCGCACGAGGGTTTCGCCGCAGTCGCGGTAGTAATCCGAGAAGAAGCGCCCCCAGCGGCTCCTCATCTCCTCGTCGCCCTGGAACCTCTGGCGCCAGGCTTCGATCGCATCGACCGCCTGGCAGAGATGTTGCGACGCCGCTGCCCACTTGCCCGCCCGGCTCTGGGCACGGCCCAGCTCGAACATCGCATCGACTTCGTGGAGGCTGCCGGGTTCCAGACGGTGGCAAACATCCAGCGAGCTGGCAAGAAACTTTTCGGCGCGCTGATGATTTCCTTTCCGCCCTTCGATCAAACCCAGGCCCTGGTTGATCCCGACGATCATGAAATCATCTGGCGCCGACTTCCGGACCAGCTCAGAGCCCCGAGTCCAGGTTTTCTCCGCTGCCTGCAAGTCACCCTGCTGAAATTGCGCAAAGGCCATGAACATAAGAACTTCGGTGAGAGAGAGCGGAGCGACATCGAGCTTTTCAAGCCGTTGGATGGCCTGCTGATAACTCTCGATGGCACTCCCCCACTGGCTGTCGAGCAGAGCGGCACTTCCCAGGTGATACCAGCTCAATGCATCGTCATAGCTGCCCGGCGCCAGGCGCTGGCGAATCTCCATCGCCTGGCGGAAGAACTGGCGGTCGTCCTTGGGCCCGGCGCTCAGGTTGTCTACATAGCCGAGACCGAGCAGGCTCAACGCCGCCGAAAGACTCTCGTAGGGCTTCTGCCGGTCGGCGGCCAGAGCCCGGCTGAAGCAGTCTTCAGCGTGACCCCAGGAGGATCGTTCCTGGAACAGCTCCCCCCAGGCACGCAGGATCTGGGCGGCGATGGAGGGGCTCTCACTCAGAGCACTCTGCGAGAGGGCTTCGCCATAAAGGATGTCGGCCTCACCCCAGAGACCCTTTTTGGCAGCGGCATAAGCTGCCTCGGTGAGCAGCCAGACAGAGACGCCATTTTCTTGCTGGGCCCGCGCTGCCACTGCCGCCGCTCGCCAGATTTCGAGGCTCGATCGGATATCAGAATCGATTCCAGCCCTGGCACGACGATCCTGTGTGACCAGCTCTGGAATCCTTAGGGGGGCGGTCCGGATCGCTCGCAAGTCCGAGGGAGCTCCAGCGGGGAGAGTCCAGGACACAGGCCGGCCAGCACGGCGACCGTTCAGCACCACGGAGCCCCGGGGAACCTGCTCGATGAAGACCTCGGCCAAGTCAAAGGGCAGATCGAGATCTCCCGCGGAAGGGAGCGCTCCCGCAGCGACTGGAGCCTCGCGACGCCACGAGAGGAGCACATCGCCCGGTTGTAGTCCAGCGGTCTCAGCGGTCATGCCTGGCCGGACCTTCTCGACGACAATCCCAGGAACCTCCGAGATGGCCAGAGCCGGAGGTGGGGCGAGAAACAGTAAAGTCAAGGTTCCCAGAAGCAACATCGGGCTCCCCCGGCGTCCGCGATCGACAATCTGCCTCTTGGTCATGATCAGCTCCTGCCCGGCCAAAGCCTAAAGTGGGCCGTTATTTAGAGATGGAGGCCCTGCTTCGCTATGAAAAAGACAGAAAGAACCAAGGCACCTCAACAACCGAGAAAGATCGCTCTCAGTAGAGAAACCGTCCTCAATCTTGCCTTAACCAGTGTCAAGGGTATGGGCGCCGCGAACACAACCGCCGTACCGACTGCGCACACTGCGAATGGTTGCATGCCGGTATGACCAGCTCCTATCCCTCCCTCTCCGCCGTCAGCTCTTCGAGCAGGTCGTCCGGCGCATCCAGGACCTCCTCCTCGATGATGCGCTGAGCCAAGTCTTCCAGGTCGGTGGCTTCGAACAGGGTCCGCATCGGGAGATCGATCCCGGTGCGGTCCTGCAGGAGAGCCATGACCCGGGTTGCGAGGAGGGAGTGACCGCCCAGGTCGAAAAAATTATCTCGCAGGCCGACTCGGCCTTTCTCGATCCGCAGGACCTCTTCGAATATCTCCCCGAGCGCCTTTTCGAGCGGGGTGCCCGGCGGCACGTATTCGGCCGCCGTGGCCTGGCCCGTGGCGCCGTCGGCGAGGGCGGGCAGGGCCCGCCGGTCCACCTTGCCGGTGCGGGTCAGCGGCAGGGCTTCGAGCGCCACGAAGGCGGACGGCACCATGTAGGCTGGCAGGGTGCCGGAGAGGTGGCGGCGTAGCTCGGCCGGGAGATCCGGCAGGGCGTCGGCGACCACGAAGGCGACCAGACGCGCCGTGCGGTCTTCGGTCAAGGCGGCGACCGCCGCCTCGTGGACCGCCGGATGAGCCAGGAGCGCCGCCTCGATCTCTTCGGGCTCGACGCGGTAGCCGCGGACCTTCACCTGGTGATCGATCCGCCCCAGAAAGTCGATCTCGCCGTCCGGCCGCAGGCGGGTGAGGTCGCCGGTGCGGTAGAGGCGGGCTCCGGAGTCTCCGGAGAGAGGGTCCGGAATGAAGCGGACGGCGGTCCAGTCCGGACGTCCAACGTAGCCCCGGCCGAGGCTTTCGCCGCCGAGGAGCAGCTCACCGGGTACCCCGGCCGGCACCGGCCGGAAGGTGGCATCCACCACATCGGCGCGAGTGCCGGAGATCGGGCGACCGATCGGCGGCAGCGCCGGCCAGCTTTCCGGATCGCTCGGCAGGATGTGCTCGGTGACGACGTGGGTCTCGGACGGGCCGTACTGGTTGCGCAGCACGCAGCCGGGGAGGCGACGGAGGAGGGCGCGGATCGGCGGCGTGACTTGCAGGCGCTCGCCGGCCGTGATCACTTCGCGGAGAGCCAGGGGGAGGTCCGCCGCGCCGTCGAGATGCTCGGCGAGCTGTTGCAGCACCACGAAGGTCACATAGAGCCGCTCGACCCGCGCCTCGCTCAGGAGCCGGGCCAGGGCCGCGGGGTCGCGGCGCGCCGCTTCGGGCGCGGCCACGACGGTGCCTCCGGCGCACCAGGTGACCTGCGTCTCCTGGACGGAGATGTCGAAGCCGGGCGAGCCGAGCTGCAGGGTGCGAAGGGCCGGGACCGGTGTGACCTGGATCTGCCAGGCGACGAGACTCGCCAGAAGACGGTGAGGCAGGCCGATCCCCTTGGGCCGGCCGGTCGAGCCTGAGGTGTAGACGATATAGGCGAGGCGATCGAGCGGCAGGGGGAGGCGCAGGGGCGCGCTGTCCGCGCTCCAGACCTCCGCGGCGCGGAGATCGATCCGCCGCAACGGCCGGCCGGCCGCGGCGAGCGGCGCGGCACCGGCCAGCACCGTGGTGCAGCCGGCGTCCTCCAGCATGGTTTCCAATCGCTCGAAAGGCTGCTCGGGATCGAGCGGCAGGTAGACGCCGCCGGCCTT
>DATAHG010000261.1:0-6913 GCA_036263295.1 Thermoanaerobaculia bacterium
TACCGTGCAGACGATCGGCGACCTGCTGAAGCGGCTGGAGGCCCTGGCGATCTACGACCTGCCGAGCGATTACTTCGACGCCTACCTGCGGCGCCTGCCCACGATCACCGAGGAGGACCTGCTGGAGGCGGCGCGCCGGCATCTCCACCCGGATCACATCGCGATCGTGGCGGCGGGTCCGGCCGACGTCCTGGAGCCGCAGCTCGCCGAGCTGGGCCCGGTCCAGGTCTGGTCCGCCGAGGCGGTGGCCCAGACGGTCTGATCCGGTCTGATCCGGTCTGATCTGAAAGGGAGAGCGCCCCGGCGGGGTCAGTTCAGGGCGGGAAGACTGAGCGTGTTGTCCTCGCCGATCGAGATCTTCAGCTCGCGGCTGGAGCCACCCGGGAAGTTGCCGTCCACGCTTCTCGTCACCGCGGTCTTCCCCTTGGGCGTCACGTAGACCGCCAGCGTGACCAGCCCGCTGCTCGCCGGGACCTGGATCGACTGCGTGAAGACGGCGGCTTCGACCACCTTCCTTTTCTTGAGGAATCCCCCCTTGGTGCGGGCCGGCGCGATCTTCCCCTGGTAGAGCTTGGCGCCATCGGCCATCAGCCGGATGTCGCCGCCGCCCATCATGCGGGATTCGACCAGCAGCGTCAGCGTGGCCGTGCGCGCCTCCTCCGCCGGCCGCTCGGCGCCGGAGCCGTCCGGCGCGGCGGGAACGGAGGCCTGGGAGTCCGGGGTGGCACCCGGACGGGGCAAGCCCGGCACCGGAGCCTGGGCCTGGCGCGCCTGGGCTTCCTTGATCTGGGTCAGGAGCTGCTGGGCATCCGGATTCGTGGGATCCAGTTGCAAGGCGCTGGCGACGGCGAGCATGGCGTCCGGATAACGCCGGCTGCGCATCGATTCGGTGGCGGCGAGGAGATACTTGGCGATCTCCTGCTCCTGCCCGACCAGCCGCTCGAGCTCGGCGGACTCCTTTTCGGCCTGGGCGTGCATCCGGCGCAGGACGTCGAGGTCGGGGGCGATCTGCTCGGCCGCGAGGTACCGGGCCGCCGCCCCCTTGGCGTCGCCGGAGCGCATGAGCTGGTGACCCTGGCGGATCAGCTCCATGACGATGGGGCGGGTCCGCTCCTTCTTCTGCATCTCCCGGATCTTCGCCCGCTCCTGCGGCGTCTCGCGATCGCGCTGGGTCAGCCCGAGGCTGCCGCCGAGCAGCAGGAGGGCGCTCAGGCCGGCGGCGATGGCGATCCGCCACGGCGAGATGCGGCGCGACGGGGCCGGCGCCGCGGGCGGGGTGGTAATCTGGGAGCTTTGGGTCTGCTCCCCCGCCTCGGTGTTCGCCGGTAGGGCCGGCGGGGCCGGCAACGGGGGGAGGGACGGCAGCGGCGTCGAGACCGGCGTGCCGGTCGAGGCCCCCGCCGAGCCTGAGCCCGATCCAGAACCGAGACTGGCCGAGGAGCCGTCCGCCGGCCCGGAGCCCGCCGGCAGCATCATGGTGGACGACAGGCTCTGGGTCTCGTTGAGGTCGTCCGTGGCGACGCTCTGGGAGACCGCCCGGCGCAGCTCCTCCGACATCTCGCGGGCGCGCTGGTAGCGGTTGGCCGGCTCCTTCTCCAGGGCGCGGGTGAGCACCTTCTCGATCGGCGGCGGCAGATCCTTCACGTAGTCGCGCGGCGGCGTGAAGTGGTCGTAGACGATGCGGTGGCTCACCACCGTCAGGTTCTCGCCCTGGAACGGCTTGTGGCGGGTCAGCATCTCGTAGAGCATGACCCCGAGGGCGAAGAGGTCGGCCCGGTGGTCCACCTCCCGGCCCTGGATCTGCTCGGGCGCCATGTAGTTCGGCGTGCCGAGGAGCTGCCCCTCCTGGGTGAGGTTCGAGGTGTCGAGCTTGGCGATCCCGAAGTCGGTGATCTTCACCCGGTTGTCGGCGGTCAGGATGATGTTCGCCGGCTTGATGTCGCGGTGAATGACCCCCTGGGAGTGGGCGTAGTCGAGGGCGTCCGCCACCTGGGTGACGATGTCCCCCACCCGCGTCAGCGGCATCGGCTGGCCGCTCTGGAGGATCTGCTTGAGGTTGGTCCCCCGCACGTACTCCATGGCGATGAACGCCATGCCGTCCTCGCTCTCCTCGACCACGTCGTGGATGGTGACGATGCCGGGATGGGAGAGGATGCCGGCGCTCTGGGCCTCGCGGATGAAGCGGGCCCGGAACTGCTGGAGCTCGTGGTCGCGGATCGAATAGCCGATGCGGAAGGTCTTGAGAGCCACCAGACGCCCGATCAGGGGGTCGCGGGCGAGATACACCACCCCCATGGCTCCCTTGCCAAGCTCTTCGACAATTTCGTAGCGGCCGAGTCGGGTCGGTGTCAAGGGCGAAGCAGGCCTCATTCGAGTGCCGATGATTCTAGGCCGACGGCTCCTCCGAGTCAAACGCCGGCACCGGGTAAATCCTGCACGGCACGGTACTTAGCGGCCGGCCGCGAGGGGCTCCCCCAGGAGGCCCCTATGGTATATTTCCGGCCCTGATCTTTGCACAAGGAGGTTCCGATGCAGGTGGACAGTCCGGAGAAAATCCGCAACATTGCGGTCGCGGGCCACAATGACACCGGCAAAACGACGCTCGTCAGTGCCCTGCTGTACGCCGGGGGTGTTACCACTCGACTGAATCGGGTGGAAGACGGCAACACTCTCACCGACTTCGATCATGAAGAGATCGAGCGCGGCATCTCGATCGGTCTCGCCCCCTGCTTCGTCCCCTGGCATCAGAACAAGATCAATCTCATCGACTGTCCCGGCTACGGTATCTTCTTCACGGAAGCCAAGGCCGGCCTGCGCGCCGCCGACGCTCTCCTCCTCACCGTCAACGGCGTCTCCGGCGTCGAGGTCAACACCGAAAAGGTCTGGAGCTACGCCGAGGAGATCGGCCTGCCGGTCATGGTCCACCTGACCAAGATGGACCGCGAGCGCGCCGACTTCGACCGCACCCTGACCGGCGTCCAGAAGAGCTTCGGGCGGGCGGTGCTGCCGGTGCAGATCCCGGTCGGCCGCGAGCAGGGCTTCGAGGGGGTGGTCGATCTCGTCCACCAGAAGGCCTACCGCTTCACCCGCGACGGCAACGGCAAGGCCGAGCCGGCCGCCATCCCGGCCGAGCTCGCCGACGAGGTCGAGGCCCACCGCGCCCGCCTGGTCGAGGCGGTCGCCGAGACCGACGACAAGCTGATGGAGGGGTTCTTCGAGTCCGGCAACCTGGCCCAGGAGGACCTCGAGGCCGGCCTGCGCAAGGCGGTCCGCAACCGCCAGATCTTCCCGCTGACCCTGTCGGCCGGCGGCCACGGCATCGGCCCGGCGGCCCTGCTCGACGCCTTCGTCGCCCTGATCCCGTCGCCGGCCGAGCGCTCCCCCTTCCCCGCCCGCACCGCCGGCGGCGAGGAGGTCGAGATCTCGTCCGACCCCGCGGCGCCGGTCTCCGCCCTGGTCTTCAAGACACTCTCCGACCCTTTCACCGGCAAGATCTCGATCCTCCGCGTGGTCTCCGGCACCCTGGTGTCGGACACCAACTACACCAACGCCCGCACCCATGAGCCGGAGCGCGTCGGCCATCTCGCCCACCTGCAGGGCAAGCAGCTCACGAACGTCCACCACCTGGTGGCCGGCGACATCGGCGGCGTCGCCAAGCTCAAGGTGACGTGCAGCGGCGACACGCTCTGCGCCAAGGAGCGCCAGGTCGAGCTCGGCTGGATCACCATCCCGGAGGCGGCGATGGCCTTCGCGGTCGAGCCCAAGTCGAAGGGGGACGAGGAGAAGATCGGCGACGCTCTCCACCGCCTGATGGACGAGGATCTGACCCTTCACGCCGGCCGCGACCCCGAGACCCACGAGCACCTGCTGTCGGGCACCGGCCAGCTCCACATCGAGATCGCGGTCTCGAAGCTCAAGCACCGCTACCACGTGGACGTCATCCTCCACCCGCCGAAGGTGCCCTACCGCGAGACCATCATGAAGCCGGCCGACGGTCACGGCCGCCACAAGAAGCAGAGCGGCGGCCGCGGCCAGTTCGCCGACTGCAAGATCAAGATCGAGCCGCTGCCGCGCGGCGAGGATTTCCACTTCGTCGACGAGATCTTCGGCGGCTCGATCCCGCAGAACTACCGGCCGGCGGTCGAAAAGGGCATCCAGGAGGCGCGGCGGCGCGGCTTCCTGGCGGGCTATCCGATGGTGGACTTCAAGGTGCGGCTGCTCGACGGCCAGTACCACGACGTGGACTCCTCCGAGCTCGCCTTCAAGATCGCCGGCTCGCTGGCCTACAAGGACGCCATGGCCAACGCCCGGCCGACCATCCTGGAGCCCATCATGAAGGTGGAGATCACCACCAACGAGGAGTTCATGGGCGACATCATGGGCGACCTGTCGCACCGCCGCGGCCGGCCGCAGGGCATGGACGCGGCCAACGGCTCGCAGGTCATCAAGGCCACGGTGCCGATGTCCGAGATGCTCAACTACGCTCCGGCGCTACGCTCGATGACCCAGGGTCGGTCGAGCTTCCACATGGAGTTCTCCCACTACGAGGAGGTCCCCAAGCCGGTGCAGGAAAAGCTGATCGCCGAGTACCTGAAGCACCGCAAGGAGGAGCAGGAGGCGCATTGAGGCGCCTCGTCCCCCGTCCCCCCCGCCAGGGCGGGGGGGACTCTCCCGCGAAGCGGGGGAGGGGGCGGTGAGGCATGCGCCACGGTGCCACGGCAGCCCCCGCCGGTCATTTGCATCAAAAGCAACCGTCCCGGAGCCCGGCAGAGTTTTTCTGATGCAGAGCAGCATCCCTTTGCATCAGGGCAACTCTGCCCATGTACTCGGCAGACCTGTTTTGCTGCAAAAAACCCTTCCTGAGCGACCGGGAAGGCTCTGCCGGCTGCCGGGAGAGGTTCTCCTGCTGCAAAGCAACTTTCGCCAGCTCCTGAGCAGAGCTTTTTTGATGCAAAGCAACCGGTCTCCGCTGCAGAAGAGCTCTGCCGAGTCACCCGCGCAAGGTTTTGTGATGCAAAACAAGGCTTCCGAGTCTCCGGGCATCTCCTGCCGCGTGCCGGGAGAAGTCTGCCGGGGTCCTCGCGAAGGCTGCCGAGGTGCCCGCGAAGACTGCCGGGGGTCCCGGTAAGAGCTTCCGGCATCCTGGACAGCGTGTCTGCCCTCCCCGGCAAAGGTTCCGAGGTGCCGGAGGGAGGAGCCGGCATGCCGACGCGGTCATTCGCCCGCCGGCACGGGGGAGGGGGCGCCTCGTGTACAATCTACCCCTGGGCAATCGGTGGGCGATCCTCTCGCCCCGGAACGGCGGTCCCCCCGGGTGGCAACCGTCTTCTCCAACCCAAGGAACATCACGGGAGACCTGAACCTTGATTCAAGCAAGTCAGATGCGTGTGGGCATGTGCATCCTCTTCCAGGGGGAGATCGTCCGCGTCATGAACGTGCAGCACGTCACGCCGGGCAACTGGCGCGGCTTCGTCCAGGCCCGCATGCGCAACCTGCGCAGCGGCAACAGCTTCGAGCACCGCTTCGGCTCGACCGAGAAGGTCGATCGGGCGATCCTCGACACCAGCCCGATGGAGTATCTCTACTCCGACCCCTCGGGCCACCACTTCATGAACCAGGAGAACTACGAGCAGGTCACGCTCGACGACGAGACCCTCGGCGACTCCATGCTCTATCTGCTGCCCAACTCGGTGATCCAGGTCGATTTCTACGAGGAACGCGCGGTCGGCATCCAGCTCCCGAACACGGTGACGCTGGAGGTGGTGGAGACCGAGCCCGGCCTCAAGGGCGCCACGGCCAGCTCGTCGTACAAGCCGGCCAAGATGGAGACCGGCCTCGTGATCCAGGTCCCGCCGTTCATCGAGACGGGGACCAAGATCATCATCGACACGCGCGAAGACAAGTACCTCAGCCGGGCGTGAGCGCCGATCTCGTCGTCCTCGGCCTGATCTGGTTCGTGGTCTTCCTCTTTTCGACCACGCTGCACGAGGCGGCCCACGCCTTCGCGGCCCACCGGCTCGGCGATTCCACGGCCTATCACGGCGGGCAGGTGACGCTGAACCCGCTGCCGCACATCCAGCGCGAGCCGGTCGGGATGATCCTGGTGCCGCTGATCACCTTCGCGGCGAACCAGTGGATGATGGGCTGGGCGAGCGCCCCGTCTGCCCCGACCTGGGCGCACCGCTACCCGAAGCGGGCCGCCATCATGGCGCTGGCGGGGCCGTTCTCGAACCTGCTGCTGGCTCTCACCGCGGGGATCCTGCTGCGGATCGGGCTAGAGACCGGCGTCTTCGCGCCTCCGGACGGGTTCAGCTTCACCCAGCTCGCCCAGGGCGCGGTCCACGCCTGGAACGGTCCGGCGGTGGCGCTGTCGATCCTGTTCTCGCTGAATCTGCTGCTGTTCGTCTTCAACCTGCTGCCGCTGCCGCCGCTCGACGGCAGCGCCGTGCTGCCGGCCTTCCTGAGCGACGACATGGCGCGGCGGTACCGGGAATTCCTCTACCAGCCGATGATCTCGCTGCTCGGCCTGCTGATCGCCTGGAAGGTGTTCCCGCCGCTCTACCTGCCGGTCTACCGCCAGGCGATCTTCCTGCTCTACGGGGGCTACGGGCTTTAGGGCATCCCCGGCTGCGGGAGCTGGGTGATCCCTTCCTTCTGCTTGGCGTCCTGCACCATCTTGCGCACGTCGGCGAGGAGCTTCTTGGCGTCGAACACGATGCCGTCCTTGATCGTGTACTTGACGCCGCCGGCCCGCACCACCTCGTTCTTCTCGGTGACCCGGATGGTGCCGGTGCCGTAGAGGACCTTGAGGTCCTGCAGGGGGTTCTGATCGACCACCACGAGGTCGGCCAGCTTGCCGGGCTCGATGCTGCCGATCTCCTTGTCCATGCCGAGGGCCTCGGCGCCGGACAGG
>DATAHG010000262.1:0-1970 GCA_036263295.1 Thermoanaerobaculia bacterium
AATTCCGGCCGGAAATCCGGCAGGAGAGCGAGCGCCTCGTCGCCGTTGCTGACCGCCCGGACCTCGAAGTCCTCGTCCATGAAAGTCAGCTCGATGACCTTCTGGATCGTCACGCTGTCGTCGGCCAGCAGAATCCTTCTGCTCATGGAGTCCTCCGATACTTGTGTCCGGTACCGTAGCACCGCCGAAGGTGCGCCGTCAAACCTCTCTCCTCACTGAAGTTAGGGGACGGAAGCTGGAAGCTCGGCCGGCGCGGTCTCAAACGGGGTTCAGGCGCCCGGGAAGCGCTCTTGCAGATAGCGCACGATCTCTTTGGTGGAGGTGCCCGGCAGGAAGATCTCGTCGATCCCCGCCTCCTTGAGGCCGCCGATGTCCTGCTCGGGGATGATACCGCCCGCGAACACCAGGATGTCCTCCGCCCCTTCCGTCTGGAGCAGCCGCGTCACCTCGGGCAACAGGCTGTTGTGCGCCCCCGACAGGATCGACAGCCCCACCGCGTCCACGTCCTCCTGGACCGCGGCGGCGGCGATCTGCTCCGGGGTCTGGCGCAGCCCCGTGTAGATCACTTCATAACCGGCATCGCGCAGCGCGCGCGCCACCACCTTCGCCCCGCGGTCATGCCCATCCAAGCCGGGCTTGGCGATTAGAATTCGGACCCTTCTTTCCATGGCGGCGGATTGTAACAGAGGGGGACGGGAGGTTTGCCGCGAGCCCGACGGATCATTGGCCGGAAAAGACCTGCAGGAAGGGGCCCTCTGTTACGAGCACGTGCTCCAAGCCCCGGCGCGCCAGGACGGGGCAGCCGTCCTGGGAGCACACCTGGAGCTCCTGTCGCAGTTCGCCGGCCTCGGAGTACAGCCTCATCATCCCGCGGTGGTCCTGGAGCAGGAGGGTGCGGCCGTTCTCGGAGATGCCGACGAGAGACTGGCCAGGGGCCGGCACGGAAGCCTTCACCGCGCCGGCCGGATCGAAGATGTAGAGTCGGTTCTGCGCGATCTCGACCGGTGCCCCCCCGGCCGGCCCGGTGTCGACTCCACCCTCGTCCAGCAATCCGACGATGGCGACGGCCGTGCCGTCGCGCGAGATCCGCGCCTCGGGGTTGTACACGGCTCGACCCCAAGCCTCCCGGCCGTCGGGTCCGTAGAAGGTAACCTGTCCCAATGAGGAGAAATGGGGCGGCACCCGCCACGAGACCTTCCCGGCCAGGTCCGCGCTCGTCGAGAGCCACCAGCCTTCGGCGCTCCAGACCGGCTCGCCGGTTTGTGAGTAAATGCCCGGTCCCATGATGTTGTCGGTCACGAGCAGATGGCCATCGGCCGA
This sequence comes from Thermoanaerobaculia bacterium, assembly GCA_036263295.1. Classification (GTDB taxonomy): domain Bacteria; phylum Acidobacteriota; class Thermoanaerobaculia; order Multivoradales; family UBA5704; genus DATAHG01. The sequence goes on from DATAHG010000262.1 coordinate 1,321, forward strand.
GAACTCCAGTGCATTGAGGATTCCCTCGACCTTCCGGGTGGCGACGCTTGCGCCTTTTGGGGAGACGAGAGAGAGCCGTCCCGCGGCAGTTCCGACTGCAATCAGGTCGCCGGCGGGGGCAATGGCGACCGCAAGGGGTGTTCCCGGGGTCGCGAAGTGCCGGCGCGATCCGTCGCGGCGGAAGATCCAGCCGTAGTGATAGCTGGAGTCTCCCACGACTACAGCCAGGTCGCACGAAGGGGCGACCGCCACTTTCGAGGCACGGAACCAGCGGCCGAGAGCGGCGAAGTCGCGCCTCCAGCGCAACTCTCCCGCGTAGGTCCATACCGACAGATCCCGGTTGGTCAGGACCGCGAAGCAATCCGCCCCAGAGTCCGCGGAGATCCCCTGGATGGTCCCGTCGAACGAGTGTTTCCAGGCGAGCCGCAGCCCCGGCCCGGGCTCCTCGGCGAAGGAGCCCGTCACCGTCCCGGCTGTGAGCAGGAGCAGAACGATCAACAGGGCCACGGACGGCTGCGATCTCATGCGCGATCTCCTCGGCCGGCTTGATTCGGGGCGTTACAGCCCTTCAGGATAGGCCCCGGCCGGCCCGCTCCAGTAGATCCAGTAGATCAGAAGACGGCGGGCTCTTCGTAGATGTTGTAGACGTC
>DATAHG010000263.1:0-6598 GCA_036263295.1 Thermoanaerobaculia bacterium
TAGCCCAGGAACAGCACGGTCTGGGGATTCAGCTTGTAGGAGAAGAGGAGCTGCGTGAACAGATCCTTGTCCTGCTCGTTGACCGCGAAGGTGTAGAGGTCGGGGTCGCGCTGGATGTCGGTGTACTGGAAGATCGCCCGCACGAAGGTGCGGATGTTGAACTGGTAGATCGCCCGGAGTTGGCTCAGGTTGGCGTCGTAGAGCCGGCCCCCCTCGACCTCCAGGCGCTGAAAGTCGTGGTTGAAGAAGAGCTGGAGGTGGTCCCCCAGGTTGACCACCACGACCGGGGCGACCTCGATCTCGTCCGCCGGACGGCTGTTCTCGAAGTCGATGGCGTCGCTCACCAGGGCATAGAGGCCGAAAGAGAAGGAGCCGCTCGGCGTGATGTTCGCCTCCAGGCTGTGGAACTGCTCGTGGTACTCGACGCCGTCCCAGTACTGCTTGCGGTTGCCGCCGTCGTAGCGCAGGCTGCTCTGGAGCGGGCCGTAAAACTCCAGCCAGTACTCCAGCTCTTCCTCCAGGAGGAGCCCGCCGTCCTTTTCCTTGGTCGCGTCCCAGTCGCTGCCGGCGGTGATCCGGGTCCACCAGTCCTCGCTCTTCCCCCACCAGGTGTGCTCCAGGCCGAGGATGTCCACCGAGTAGCCCACCCGCGGCATGAAGCCGAGGTCGGCCCGGAAGGTGCTGTCCACCTCGTCCTTGCGGCCGTACCAGCGCCAGTTGCGGGAGTTGTGGACATAGGCGAGGCGCCAGGCCTGGCCGTCGAAGCTCCCCTGGGGCTGCCCGAGCTGCTCGGCGAATCCGGCCGGGTACTCGGTCTGGGAGTCGAGGTAGTGGGCCGTGATGCGGTCGGCGGCGGAGAAGCGGTAGATGGTGTCCACCCCGGCCAGGCGGCTGGAGTAGCCGTCCCCCTCGCGCGAGGTGAAGAGGCCGCCGAAGGTCGATCCCTTGCCGATGTCGCGCCGGTAGCGCAGGACGGCGTCGGTGCTCTCCCCCGCGATCGAGGTCGAGCGCGAGAACTGGCTCGCCGGGACCAGGAGGTTGGTCTGGTCGTCCTGGGCCACGAACACGCCGATGCCGTTCTTCCCCTCCTTGCCGGTCAGCTTCAACCCCCACGACGGGTCGGCCACGGTGCGGGTGTGGACGGCGTCGAACGGGGTGTCGAAGAAGTCGTCTCCTTCGAGGAAGAAGGGGCGCTTCTCCGGGTAGAAGAGGGCGAACTGGGTATTGATGTCGAGCTGCGCCACGTCGGCCTCGACCTGCGAGAAGTCGGGGTTGATCGTGCCGGAGAGGACGAGGTTCGGGGTGATGCCCCAGCGCGCCGTGAGGCCGGGGTCCACCGTGGAATCCTGCTCCTCCAGAGGGCCGCCCCGGCGCTCGCGCGCCTCGGTGCGGAGGGCCGTGACGGTCGGGTCGAGCTCCAGGTTGCGCCCCGGGGTGGCACCCTCGAAGCCGGTCATCTTGGGGGCCTGGCAGAGGAAGCACTTGTCGTCCGGATTGGTCTCGAGCGCCACCAACTCGTGATGCTCGCTGCGCGGATAGCTGCGGTAGGGCATGACCCCCCAGGTCTGGACCCCGGCCGAGCGCTGGAAGCGCAGGGAGGTGAAGGGGATGGCGATCTCCACCGTATAGCCCTGGCCGTCGATGCGGCCGGCCGAGCTCCAGATGGCGTCCCAGGCGTCGTCTTCCTGGGTGGCGCCGATCTCGGTGCGGGTGCGGTCCATCTGGACGCCGAGGGGGTTCACGAAGAACAGGAAGCCGCGCCGCTCGTCGTTGAAGGTGTCGAGCCCGAGACCGACGAAGTCGTCGTCGGTGGCGGCGTCGCGGTCGGTGAGGCGGGCGCGGATCTGCTTCGGGTCGGGGTCCTCGGCGCGAAAGGCGGCGTAGAGGTATTTGTGGTCGTAGGCCAGGTAGACCGTGGTCGCCACCGGGGCCGGCGCGTTCGTCTTGGGCTGCAGCTCCCGGTCGAGGTGAAGGACCAGGGCGCCCTGCCAGGCCGTCTCGTCGAGGCGGCCGTCGATCTTGATCTCGGACGTGGCGCGCGGGATGTCGTAGTGCGGCCGCGTGGCCGGCGTGACTGGGGTGGCCGGCGGCAGGGGCGGCGTCTGATTCTGGGCGGCGTGCGCTGCCGCCGCGGTCAGCAGCAAGGCGAGGACGGTGCGGCGGAGCGCGCGGCCACGAGCCGGGGCCGCCAGGGCGACAGAGTCTTCCATTGACACGGGATTTCCTCCAAACACCCTGTGCAGCCGATCGCGCCCAGGGGGACGGCATCGCCGTAAAAAGTTGGAAGATTCTAAGCCAATGTAGAGACGCCCCGTGGGGCGTCTCAGCGGCGGGGTGGACCTGACGTTGATCCGGAAAGGTCCCGCGGGCAAGCAGGGCCTGCCGTCGAGCGTGTGGGGTGGGGCGAACCCGTTTTCCCGCCCCGGAGACGCCCCGCGGGGCGTCTCTACATTGGCGGGATTGGCGGACTTAGCGGGATCTCGGCCGCCGGGCCACGTTGCCCTGGCGGGCGCGGAGCAGCTCGGGGAGGTGCTCCTGGATCCACTGGTCCGCCTTCTGGAGGTGGCGGTATTCGCGCTCGCGGCGGCGGAACTCGGGCGTGTGGAAGTAGCGCCGGCCGTTGCGCACGACCGGGGGGAGGGCCGCGTGGACCATTTCGTGGAAGACCACCGCCTCGATCACGTAGCGCGGGATCCCGGGCTGGTCGAGGACGCGGTGGATGCGGATCAGCCGGTCCTCATAGGAGTAGCTGCCGAGCTGCAGGCTGGCGGTGCGGCCGCGCTGGCAGCGGTGCGCCTCGCCGGGGCCCTTGCCCCAGGTGATCTCGAACCGGAGGCCCCGGGCGAAATAGCGCTCGTTGAGGTCGTCGGCGACCTGGCGCAGGTCGAGGACCGCCCCGGCCGACCGCAGGCTGACCCGCCGCGGCGCCGGGCGGGGCTGCTCGGCGCGGTGGTGGCCGAAGTGCTCGCGGATCTCCGCCAGCGCTTGGCGCGCCCGCTCGCTCCCCTTCTTGCTCTCCAGGAACCCGGCGACGGCCGTGAGGGCGTCGTCGGGGCAGTCTTGAAAGCAGCGGTGGATGCGCAGCACGAGCTGCGAGAAGTCCCCCGGCTTGCCCGGCTTGACCGACAGGATGGTCCGGCGGTTCTCGGTGAAGATCACCGACCGCACCCGGCCGCGCACCAGGCGGTTGAGACGCCGGCAGAGCTCGGCTTCCGGGTCGCAGGGGTTGGGGACCGGCACCGGGCGGGTGAAGGTCCGCGGCGGGGACGGGCGGGCATCCCGCCCGTCGCGGGCATCGCCCCCCTGGAACAGCTCGAGCTGGACGGGACGGCGCGCCGCCGGGGCCGGGCTCCCGGCCGGGCGGCGCAACGACCGCGGCATGGGCCGCGCGGAAGTCCTCATCGCGTCTCTCCCGCGAACCGGGACGGGTAGACGTTTCCGAACACCGCACACCTCCAGAGAAAGAAAAAACAGGGGGCCTCGACCTGCGGAACCCTTACGGCCAACGACTTTTCAACTGTAGCACAGCCTTCCGGGGCCTCCTCTGGCCGGCTTCTTGCTTCCCCAGGAGCGGCATGTGCGGGATCGCAGGGATCTATCGGTACCGGTCTGGCCGTCCGGTCGAGGAGCGGGAGCTCCGGGCCATGGGGGACAGCCTCGCTCACCGCGGGCCGGATGACGAAGGCTATTTCCAGGACGGCGGCTTCGGGTTCGCCCACCGCCGTCTGAGCATCCAGGACGTCTCGCCGCGCGGCCACGGGCCGATGTTCACGCCGGATGGCGAAATCGGCATCTCTTTCAACGGCGAAATCTACAACTTCGTTGAGCTTCGGGCAGAGTTGGAGAAGAAAGGGCACACTTTTCACTCCGGCACCGACACGGAGGTGATCCTCCATCTCTACCTGGAGCACGGCGAGGACCTCCTGCCGTACCTCAACGGCATGTTCGCCTTCGCGATCTGGGACCGGCCGCGGCGCCGGCTGTTCATCGCCCGCGACCGGCTCGGCATCAAACCGCTCTACTTCACCCAGGACGCCGACGGGCTCGCCTTCGCCTCCGAGATCAAGGCGCTGCTCGCCGTGAGCGGCCGCCGGGGCCGTCCCCAGGTCCAGCTCGAGATGCTCGACTCCTACATGAGCGTGGGCTACGTGCCGACCGAGCGCACCCTGTTCGAGGGGATCGAGAAGCTCCAGCCCGGCTGGTGCCTGACCGCCGACGAGCGCGGCGTCCGCACCCGCCAGTACTGGGACCTGGACCTCGCCACGGCCGGCACCAACGACAAGCCGGAGGCGGAGTTGATCGAGGAGGCCATGGACCTGCTGCGCGACGCGGTGCGGATCCAGCTCCGCAGCGACGTCCCCCTCGGCGTCTTCCTCTCCGGCGGGGTCGATTCGAGCGCCGTCGTGGCCCTCATGCACGAGATGGGGATCCGCGACATCCGCACCTTCACGGTGGCCTACGACTTCGGGCCGGCCTTCGACGAGACGCGCTACGCCCGCCAGGTCGCGAAGCAGTTCGGGACGGTCCACCGCGAGGTCTTCGTCACCCCGGAGGACTTCCAGGACTTCATCCCGACCCTGCTCTGGCACATGGACGAGCCGGTCACCGAGTCGGCGGCGATCTCGCTGTTCTACGTCTCCCGCCTTGCCCGCGAGGACGTCAAGGTCGTGCTGTCGGGCGAGGGCTCCGACGAGGTCTTCGGCGGCTATCCGATCTACAAGTACATGCAGACCCTGGAGCGCTACCGGCAACTGCCGGCGCCGCTACGGCGCGGGGTGATCAACCCGGCGCTCAACCTGCTCGGCGGCAAGTGGAAGAAGTACACGCTTCTGTCGGACCAGCCGCTGGCGGAGCGCTACCTCGGGGTCTCCTTCTACGAGCGCCCGATGAAAGAACGGCTCTTCCGACCGGAGGTGCGGGCCCATTTCAACGGCCACGGCATGCCCCATCTGCTTCGCCCCTACTACGAGAAGACGGAGGGGATGGACCCGCTGCTGCGGATGATGTACCTCGACGTCAAAAGCTGGCTGCCGGACGACCTGCTGATCAAGGCCGACAAGATGACCATGGCCTGCTCCTTGGAGCTGCGGGTGCCGTTCCTCGACCACCGTCTGGTCGAGCTCGGCGCGCGCATCCCGCCGCGCTATCGGATCAAGGGGTGGACAACCAAGTACGTCCTCAAGAAGGGGCTGGAGGGGATGCTGCCGGACGAGATCCTCTACCGCGGCAAGATGGGCTTCCCGACGCCGCTCGCCCGGATGTTCCAGGGCGGCATGCGCGAATACGTCGCCGACACCCTGGGCGGCGACCGGTTCCTGAACCGCGGGTATTTCCAGCCGAACGTGGTGCGGAACCTTCTCGACGAGCACCTCTCCGGCGCGGGGGACCACCATCGGGTATTGTGGCAGCTCCTGGTGCTGGAGGAGTGGCACCGGAAGTTTATCGACGCGTAGCGCCGAAACCCCCTCCCCAACCCTCCCCCGCTGCGCGGGAGAGGGGGCCCCTGCCCTAAGCCACCGCCTGCCTCTGTCCCCGTCCCTCCCCGACCTTCGTGGCATCCGGCCCGTCCTGCCGGATCTCCTTCCCCGGTTTGCGTCCGAGCACCGCCAGCATGTGGCGCGCCTCGTTGTCGAGGGTCACGTCCTTCAGATCGACATAGCCCTCGCTGCGGAACAGCTCCATGATCTCGGGCACCGTGTGCCGGTATTGGAACGGCGGGCTGTAGTTGTCGAACATCTGGACGGCGCGCTCGCGGGCGGTCGAGGTGGGCGGGGCGGGCTCGCCGCGCAGGGCGTGCATCAGCCGCGAAAGCGCCGAATGCACCGGGGTCGCGGCGTAGCAGAGTTTGTAGAGCAGTTGCATCGGCATCCGCGTGGTCACCGCCCGCAGGGAGACGTTGACGGCGTGGATCCAGCCCGGCCGGCGGCGGTAGAGCTGCACGTAGAGCTTGCCGCCGAGCTTCGGGGCCCGGCAGATCGAGCGGAAGGCGCGGTAGGTGCTCGGCGTGTGGTGCAGCACCCCCGAGGTGTGGACCAGGTCGAAGCTCTGGGGGCGCAGCGGCAGCTCCAGAATGTTCCCCTGGAGATAGTGCACCCGGTGCGACACCGGGAAACCCTTTTCGAACAGCCGGCGGCGGGCCCCCTCGACGCTGCGGCTGAAGTCCATCGCCGCGATCTCGACGCCGTACTCGGCGATCGCGCGGGTCAGCTCGCCGTTGCCGCAGCCGCCGTCGAGCATGGTGCGGCCCCGCAGCTCCTCGGCCGTGGTGTCGAGGTTATAGAGGAACTCCTGCTTGCGCAGGCCGGCGTCGTCCTTGAACCAGGTGGCGTCCCCCTCCTGATAGAGGGCCCATTGCAGCCCGAAGCTCTTGCCGCTGCGCGGGTCGGCCACCCGCTCTGCCGGCGCGCCGGCCGCGGTCTTGGCAGCATCGGCGGAGGCGGGAGCGGCGGCGGGCTGGACGCGATGGGCGGTGCCGTCGGCGTCGAAGCGGTAGCGCGCGAAGAACTCGGGATACTCCTCGCGGGCGTTGGTCAGCATGCGGGGGATCCCGGCGAGGACCGGATAGACCAGCCCGCAGACGCACATCAGGGCGCCTTCC
>DATAHG010000264.1:0-4212 GCA_036263295.1 Thermoanaerobaculia bacterium
GCGCGCGCGGTTCTCGACCGACCCGCCGTAGGCGTCGGTGCGGCGGTTGGTGCCGTCGCGCAGGAACTGGTCGATCAGGTAGCCGTTGGCGCCGTGGATCTCCACGCCGTCGAAACCGGCCTCCTGCGCGAAACGCGCTCCGTCGGCGAACCGCCCTACGACCCCCGGGATCTCCGCCAGCTCCAGGGCGCGCGGGGTGGGGAAGTCCTGCATCCCGGTCGCGGTGTAGAGCTGCCCGGCGGCGGCGATCGCCGACGGCGCAACCGGCAGGGCGCCGCCCGGCTGCATCGACGGGTGGGAGATCCGGCCGACGTGCCAGAGCTGGAGGAAGATCGTCCCCCCCTCCGCGTGGACCGCCTCGGTCACCCGGCGCCAACCCTCCACCTGGGCCTCGGTGTGGATGCCCGGCGTGTTGGGGTAGCCAATCCCCTCGGGGGTGACCTGCGTCGCCTCGGTGACGATCAGACCCGCCGAGGCGCGCTGCCGGTAGTAGGTGACGGCGGAGGGCGCCGGCACGTTCCCCTCGATCGCGCGGCTGCGGGTCATCGGGGCCATCACCAGGCGGTTGCGCAGGGCGAACGGCCCGAGCTGGAACGGGGTCAGAAGCGGCGACTTCGAATCGGACATGGGATATCTCCTTTAGACCTGAATGGTGTGCGGATCAAAAGTGCAGGCATGAACGATCTCGGCAAAAAAAGGGCTCACGGCTGCTCCCTCTGAAGGCGGCGCAGCAGATCCGCCAGGGCGGCACGGTCGGCCTCGCCGAAGCTCGCGAAGAGCTGGCGCTCGGTCTCTTCGACCAGGCGCACCCCTTCGGCTTGGCGGGCGCGGCCGTCCGGCGTCAGGACCGCCCGTACCGACCGGCGGTCGGTGGGGTCGCTCACCCGTTCGACCAGGCGGTCCCCCTCCAGGCGATCGACGAGCTGGGTCATGTTCGAGCGCACGCAACTGCAGCGCTCGGCGAGGCAGCCGAGGGGCATGGGGTCGCCCGCCTCGACGAGGCGGGAGAGCACGTTCAGCTTGGCGAGAGACAACCCAACCTGTCCGAGGGCGGTTTCCAGGCGGGCTTCGACCTCGTGCACCGTCTCCAGGAGGAGGTAGGTGAGGGAGGTCCCGGCGCAAGCGTTCACGGCTGAATCGTTCACGGGTGAACTATACACCCGTGATGGATCCGGGAGCAAGCTCAGACCGCGCGGGTGAAAGTCACCTGGGTCTTGACCCGCTGGAAGCCGAGACCCTCATAGAAGCGGTGGGCGTCGGCGCGCACGACGTTGCTGCGCACCCGGATCCCGGCATAGCCGCGCTCGCGGGCCCAGGCGAGGGCCGCCTCGACCAGGAGGCGGCCGATCCCCTGGCCGCGGTGGGCCTCGTCCACGACCAGGCCGGAGATCTCGGCCGAGGGCTCGGATTCCAGCGGGCGATGGCTGCCGACGTGGATCCAGCCGGCGACCTGGCCGTCCACCTCGGCGACCCGCACGGCGTCCGCGGTTTCGGCGAGAACGGCGAGCCGGGCGGCGATCTGGGCGGGGGTGGAGGGGTAGCCGAGCTGGCCGGAAAGAGCGGCCAGGGAGGGGGCGTCGGCGGAGTCGGCGGGGCGAATGACGATTCTGTTCATGTCAGCGGCTCGTCTCATGCTGTTTTGAGCACCCTGTTTATTAGCTAGCAATCGGCAGCAACAGTTTCTACTTCGGGATCCTGGAACGCAGTGGGCGGGCTCCGCAAGGGAGCAAAGCTGACTTCGGCATCTGTCGGATCGGAGCTTCGCAAGAAGAGCCCTGGGGCGGGCTCATGCTGAAAGCTTCGATTCCTTTTCTGTGAAGGAGGATCGAGGTATGAAAAAGAAGTGGTCCAGAAGCCTCATGACATGGAATGCGATCGCGGCGCTCGTGCTCGTCGCGCCTGTTGTCTACGCGGTCGCCACCGAGGCTCCGGCCGGCTACGACAACCTCACGAACGGCTTTATCACGCAGGCGCAGTTCGACCTCGACAAGGAGACCTTCGACACCTTCGAAGAGATCGATGAAGGTCTGGGTCCGGTCTACAACGCCCAGGCCTGCCGCGAGTGCCATCAGAACCCGGTGAGCGGCACGGCGAGCCAGATCACCGAGCTGCGGGTCGGCCGTTTCGACGGCTTCACCTTCACCGACCGGCCGGGCGGCTCGCTGATCAACGACCGCGCGATCAACGCGGCGATCCAGGAGCGCGTGGCGGGGGCCGACAACGTGGCCGACCTGCGCGCCTCGCTCAACATCCTCGGCGACGGCTTCATCGAGGCGCTGCCCGACAGCGCCTTCAACAACATCCGCAACGCCCAGCCGTCGGGCATGAAGGGCCAGATCATCAACGTTCCGGTCCTCGAGTCCCCCGGCACCACCCGCATCGGCCGCTTCGGCTGGAAGAACCAGCAGGCCAGCCTGCTCTCCTTCTCGGCCGACGCCTATGTGAACGAGATGGGCATCACGAGCCCGCTGCAGCCGACCGAGAACACCACGAACGGCGCCTCGGTGGCGGCGTTCGACACGGTGGCCGATCCGGAAGAGGCGGCGACCGCGACCGAGCCTTTCGGTCCGGACGTCGAGGCCTTCGCCCGCTTCATGCGCGCCACCAAGGTCCCGCCGCGGGACGCCGCGGTAATCAACACGACTGACGTGGTGAACGGCGGCAGCCTCTTCACCGCGATCGGTTGCAACATCTGCCACACCGCCTCCTTGACCACCGCTCCGGCCGGCACCGTCTTCAACGGCGGCAAGTTCGTGGTCCCGGCGGCGCTCGGCGACAAGATCATCCACCCGTACAGCGATTTCATGCTGCACGACGTGGGCACCGGCGACGGCATCGTCCAGAATGGCGGCCAGTCGACCCGCAACAAGCTGCGCACGCCGCCGCTGTGGGGCCTGCGGACCCGCTCGCGCCTGATGCACGACCTGTTGAGCATCACGCGCAACGACGCGATCCTCCGTCACACCAACGAGGCGGAGCCGATCATCCAGAACTACCTCTCCCTGAGCACCACGCAGAAGAACCAGCTCATCGCCTTCATCAACTCGCTCTGATCCTGCGGAGCAGTCCTTCCGGCCGGCCGGGCGTCCAGCCCGGCCGGTCTGTTCCCCTTCCGGGTTAAACTCTGGTCTCCACCGCCTGGCCGGAAGGAGGCTTTCATGGTGCGTTGCCCCCGATCCCTCGGAATCTGGATCTTCCTGCTCCTTTCGGCGCTGGTCGCGCCGGCGTCTCTCCTCGCCCAACTCTGGACCGGCCCGGTGTGGCTGGAGCTGCGCGCGCAAGACGGCAAGGGTTTGCCGGTCGCCGAGGCCGAGGTCCGGCTGCTGTCGACCGCCCTGGAGCCGCGCGACGGCCCGCCGGTGTTCCGCACCGATTCGCGCGGCCGCGCCACGGCGGGCGGCCTCGCCGAAGGGCGCTGGGTGGTAGAGGTGAGCCGCCCGGGGTTCATGAGCTACGTCGCGGAGGTGGAGCTGCGCGCCGGCGGCCGTCCCGACGTGCTGCAGGCGCGCCAGGTCCAGGTGCCGGGGGCGCAGCGGCTGATGGAAGTCCAGGTCTACCGCGGCAAGCCCTCCGGCGCGTCCGGCCGGCCGCCGGCTCCCGCCCGCCCGGTCCCGGCCGCGCCAGCGCCCGCGGTGGAAGCGCCGGTGGTCGAAGAGCCGGCTCCGATGTCGACTCCGACCTCCGCCCCGGTCACGGTTCCGACCCCGGCGGCTCCGCCAACCGCCCCGGCCCCCGCTCCCACCAACCCGACCCTGCGGCCGGCCCCGACCCCGGCGCCGCCCGCCGCGCCGGCCCCCTCGGCCCCCGCTCCGACGCCGACCGCGCCGGCCCCGGCCGCGCCCACCCCGGCTGCGCCGGCCCAGACGACCGCTCCCACCGCGGCTCCCGGACAGACCCTGCGCGTCCGCACCTCGCAGGACCGCACCTGCGCCGAGTGCGCTCCCAACGAGTCAGCGATCTCCCTGGAACGGCTGATCCCGGCCGGCCCAGCCGGATCGACCGCGGGGAGCTGCGGGGCGGACCTCCCCGGCCAACTCGCCGGCGGCGAGATCCCGGCCGGCCTGCCGGCCGGCTGCCAGGTGTTGCGAGTCGCCCTGCCGGCGGGAGTGCGCTATACCGCTTACCGTTTCGAGGTGCAGGACCGCGGCGAGAGCCGCGACTGCCGGGCCGGCGAGGACTGCCCCGAGGGGGCCGGCCGCTGGCCGGTCAACC
>DATAHG010000265.1:0-8090 GCA_036263295.1 Thermoanaerobaculia bacterium
CCGTCGAGGTCGCGGGCGACGGGGAAGCCGAGGGCGTAGAGCAGGGTTGGGGTGAGATCCACCAGTTGGGCGCCGGTGATCAGGTCGCCAGCCCGGATTCCCTCTCCATAAAAGAGCAGGATGCCGTCCGGCGAGCCGGCCGAGGAGCCCTCGATCACCCTGCGCTGGGCCAGCTTTTCCAATCCGCTGGTGCGCGGCCGGGCGCCGTAGGGGGAGACCACGACGAGGATCTTCGGGTCCGGCTCCCGCCGCCAGATCTCCGCCAGGAATCCGTCGAGCTGGGCGTAGTAGCCCGCCACCTGCTCCCAGGCCCGGCGCTGGCCGGGGTCCTGGGAGCCCGCGAACTGCACCGCGTCGTAACCCCCGAACGAGCGGCGGGAGACCGCGCGCAGGCCGGCCAGGCTGACGAAGACGGCGCCGGTATCGGGGTGCTGCTCGTCGAGGAAGGCGGCGAGGGACTCCCGCCAGAGATCCCCGGAGAAGGCTTCGAGCACCGGCGGCGGCGGATGGCCCAGGCGGGCGCGGTCCGCCGGATCGACCTCGGTCGGGCTCACCCGGAAGAGCCGCGCCTTGTCGGCGGTCTCGCGCGGGTAGGCGTCCGGGTCGCCGGAGAAGAACGGCTCGGGCAGGGCGAAGACGGTCTCGCGCGAGGCGGGGGACGAGACCGGCCAGCCGAGGACGCCGGAGGGCACTCCCAGGCGGGCCAGGATGTCCCAGAGGGCCAGGGCCTGGCGGTCGTAGCCCCCCAGCCGGTACTCCCGCAGGTCGAGCATCCCCCAGCGCCGGAAGCCGATCTCGTTGGGCAGCAGGTGGAGGTCGTGGCCCGGCGCGATGAACGACGAGCGGTAGGCGAGGTTGCCGGTCACCCCGTGCTTGTAGGGGTATTTGCCGGTGGACAGGGTGGTCCACAGCGCCTCGCGGCTCGGCGGCGTGATCGACTCCAGCCGGCCGTAGGCGCCCCCGCGGATCACGGTCGAGAAGAACGGCAGCCGTCCCTGATCGGCGAGCGGCAGGATGGCGTCGAGGGTGGCGGTCTCGATGCCCACCACCCAGAGGCGCGGGCGCTGGCCGGTCTCGACCGCGGCCGGGCGGGGTGGCAGGGTGGGGCGGGGCTGGAAGGCTTCGCGGCGCTCGATCATCGCCACGATCGAGAGGGCGGCCATCAGCGCGTAGCCCGAGCGGCTGCGCAGGCCGTAGGGGCGGCGGTGGAGGGTGTGCAGGAGGGCCGTGTAGAAGGAGATGATGGCGCCGAGGGCGAGCCAGAGCGCCGTCTTGATCAGCCGCTCGTTCATTCCCGGCGGCAGGAACCAGGCGAAGTAGGAGGCATGGGCGCCGTCGAGGACCGCGGCCACGGCGAGGGCGCCGGTGAGCCCCCAGGGCAGGGCGCGGCGTGCCCGGCGCGGGTGGTTCCAGGTGAAGGGGAGATGCAGGGCGAGCGACAGCAGGCCGAGGAGGGACGCGTAGAGCAGCGTCCCGCGCAGCACCGGCCCGGGCTGGAAGGGCAGCCCGGGGTTGAGGAAAAAGATCAGGCCGCCGAGGTGGGCGCCGAGAAGGGCTCCGGGGAGGAGCCCGCTCGCCAGAACGTCGAAGCGGGGCCGCCGGATGCCAGGTCCGGCGGCGCCTCCAGCTGTCGGGCTCTCGCCGGCTACACGATGAAGATCGGCCGGTCCATCTCGTGTTTGATGTTCCACTCGTATTTGTAGCCCGGGAAGTCCAGCACCACCGTGTACTCGGCGGTCATCCTCACCCGGTCGTTGCCCTTTTTGACGATGACCTGCTCCTTGGTGACCGGCAGGCCGAGCTCGTTCGCGCGCACCACGATCTTGTTGCGGAGCTGCTCTTCGGTGTCGCGGGCGGCCGAGAAGCGCGCCAGCTCATCCATGTAGTCGTACAGCTCGGCGGTCTGGACCTTGACCGGCACGACCTTCCAGGCGATCAGGCAGCCGATGATCAGGGCCAGCGCCCACAGGATGCAGCCGATATTGCCCTCGCCCCGCTCGGACGATCTCCGTCGCATGACTTCCTCCTTCAAACGAATTGTTGGGGGTAGTCTAGCGCAGTCTAACGGACGATGCGGAAGCTGCGTTCCCAGCGGGTGCGGGTGAAGAAGTTGAGGGCCACGTGGGAGAGCTGCCGGAGCTTGCCCCAGAACCCCGGCCAGACCGCGATCTCCCCCTCGCCGCTGTCGAACGACCAGTAGATGAGGAGGGCCCGCCCCTTGACGTTCTCCCGCGGCACCGGCCCCCAGAAGCGCGAGTCGTTGGAGTTGTCGCGGTGGTCGCCCATGCAGAAGTACTCGCCGGGCGGCACCTTGAACGGCCCGTAGGTCTCGACTTTCGAATTGGGGACGAAGCCGGCGAGCGGATCGTCCGAGCTGTAGTAGGTGTAGCTCTCTTCGTTGACCGGCTCGCCGTTGATGTAGAGGCGCCGCTCGACGATCTTGACCTCGTCGTCGGGGGTGCCGACGCAACGTTTGATGAAGTCGCGCTCGGGCTCGACCGGGTATTTGAAGACCACCACGTCCCCGCGCCGCGGTTGGCGCACCGGCAGGAGCTTCTCTTCCAGCGCGGAGGCGGTCGGGCCATAGACGAATTTGTTGACCAGGATGTGATCCCCGACCAGCAGGCCCTGCTCCATCGAGCCGGAGGGGATCTTGAACGCCTGCACCACGTAGGTGCGGGCGAAGGTCGCGAAGATCACCGCGATCAGCAGGGCTTCCAGGTACTCCCGGAAGAGCGATTTTTCGGCCTGGTCGGACATCGGCGCCTAGCGGATCAGCCGGAAGGTCCGCCCCCATCGGGTCTTGGAGAAGAAGCCGACCGCCGTCCCGGCGAGGTCGCGCAGCTTGTCCCCATACCCGCGCCACTGCCCGTCCGGGGTCTTCCCACCGTAGGACCAGTAGATGAAGAGCGCGCGCCCTTTCACCAGGTGGGCGGGCAGCGGGCCCCAGAAGCGGGAGTCGTAGGAGTTGTCCCGGTTGTCGCCCATCAGGAAGTAGTGGTTCGGCGGCACCTCGATCGGGCCGAAGTTGTCGCGCTCCTGGGCCTCGAGGCTCAGGTAGGGCGACGGCGTGAAGACCCGCTTGTCCTTGTGGACCGCGTAGGTGCTGTCATTCGCCGGCTTGCCGTTCAGGTAGAGCTGCTTGTTGACCATCTGGACGGTGTCGCCGCCGATCGCGACGCAGCGTTTGACCACGTCGATCCCGGGCTCGCGGGGGGAGCGGAAGACGACGATGTCGCCGCGCTGCACCTCGCGCGAGGGCAGGACCGATTTCTCCACGGCGGTCGGATGCGGGCCGTAGATGAACTGGTTGACGAAGAGATGGTCGCCGACCAGCAGGGTCTCTTCCATCGAGCCGCTCGGGATGTAGAACGTCTGCAGCACGAAGGTGTTGGCGAAGCGCAGGAAGATCGCCGCGATGAGCAGCGCCTCCGCGTACTCGCGGAAGATCGACCGGCCCCGATCGGGCTCGCTGCGGGGTGTGCTCGCTTTCGCCACGGGGGCCTAATGTATCCGAAAGCTCCGCCCCCCGCAAAAGATTGCGCCGCTGTCCAGATCGCTTGACACCGCGGCCTCCCCCGAGGTCCCCCCCCACCCCCGCCTGATCGCTGGACGGCCGCCGGTTTTTCCGGCGCGGCCGTTCTCGCCCTAAGTACAGCTTTTTCAGAGGTTTGGATCCTTCCTTCGACCCTGGCAGGGGACGTGATCTCTCCGGTTCGCGTCCGACAACCCGGAGAGGAGGTGGCGACGCAGAGGAGAGAGCCCTCGACACGGAAAGGAACCCCGGGCGGTGCGCCCGGGGACTGCCGTGAGCCTGCCGTCGTCCACCGACCGATTCCGACTGAACCGAAGGAAGGGAACCATGAGAAACGCCCGCCGTGTGTCCGCCCGCATCGTCTTCGCCATCCTCGCCTTTACCGCCACCCTGCCCGGCTTGACCGCCGCGGTGGCCCGGGCCGCCGAGGCGCCCCGGGGCAAGGTCAACCTCAATACCGCCGATGCCTCCCAGCTCGCGCTGCTGCCCCGGGTGGGGCCGTCGCTCTCCCAGAAGATCATCGATTTCCGCAAGCAGAACGGCCCCTTCAAGGCGGCCGAGGACCTGATGCTGGTGCGCGGGGTGGGGGAGAAGACCTTCCAGCTCCTCAAGCCCTACATCGCGATCTCCGGGGAGACCACCCTCCGGGAGAAGGTGAAGGCGGGGCGTTCGGGGTCTGCCGGGGCCGGTGGGGGCGGCAAGGAGGCTGCGCGCTCGAAGGAGGGGGCCCGCTGAAGGGCCGCGAGACCTCCCATGAGACATCTCCGATGCTTCCAGAAAGGTTTTCAGCTCGTCGAGATGGTAGTCGCCTTGACGATCCTCGGGACTCTGATTTTCCTCTCGCTGCCGCCGTTCCTGCGGATCACCGGCGACTTGCGGCTGCGGCTCACCGCCAACGAGGTGATGGGGATCCTCCGGGCCGCCCGCTCCTTCGCGATCCGGCACGGCGCCAATGTGGCGGTGCAGTTCAAGTCCTCCCCGGAAGGGGCGATCCTCTACGCGCTCTACCGGGACGGGGACGGCGACGGGGTGCTCACCAAGGACATCGCCAAACGGGTCGACCCGGCGGTCCAGCCGCCGCACAGCCTGGACCAGGCCGGGGGGCGTTCTGCCCGGCTCGGCTTTCCGCCGGGTCTGCGGGTGCGCGATCCCGGCTCACCGGGGAAGTGGCTGACCACCGCCGACCCGATCCGGTTCAACAGCTCGGACCTCGCCTCCTTCGGTCCGCTCGGCACCTCGACACCCGGCTCGCTCTACCTGACGGACGGCCACAGCCGGCTGGCGGTGGTCCGGGTGCTCGGCCGGACGGGGCGGGTGCGGGTGATGGCCTACGACTTCGTCCGCCAGGTGTGGCAGTGAGGCCGTTCCGGTGATGTCATTGACGAGCTTCGAACAGTGCAGTAACTTGCCGTCATGCGCGCCATCGTCGTCGTCACAACCGTGGGTACCGAGGAGCAGGCTTATCTGATCGCGCGCGAGATCGTGGCTCGCCGTCATGCGGCGTGTGTGAACATCGTCCAGGGCGTGCGCTCGATCTACCGCTGGAAAGGCAAGATCTGCAAGGATGGGGAGCATTTGCTGATCATCAAGACGCTGGAGGGGGAGTTCGAGGGGGTGGAGGCGACGATCAAGGAGCTGCACAGCTACGAGCTGCCCGAGATCCTCGCCTTCAACGTGACGCGCGGGGAGAAGAGCTTCCTCGACTGGATCTCCAACAGTGTCGACAAGGAAGCCGAGTTCTCGGATGAGGAGGAAGACGAGCTCGCTTACGCGACCGATCCGGACGACTCCGACTTCTAGAGCCCCGGTTCCCTTCTTCGATTCGCGACAGGCCGGCCCGTTCCTCGGGGCCGGCCTTTTCTCATTCCGATCCTCTGGATAGATCTTCAGACGGCCGCGAGCGCCTGGTCGAGATCGGCCAGGAGATCGTCGGCGTCCTCGATGCCGACCGACAGCCGCACCATGCCGTCGGTGAGGCCGAGCTTCGCCCGCCGGTCGGCCGGGATGGAGGCGTGGGTCATGCTGGCCGGATGGGAGATCAGGCTCTCGACGCCGCCCAGGCTCTCGGCGAGGCTCATCACCCGCACGTGGTCGAGGAGGGCCTTGGCCGCCTCGTAGCTCCCCATCTCGATCGTGATCATCGAGCCGAAGCCGGAGGCCTGCTTCTTGTGGGTCTCGTGGCCGGGGTGGTCGGGGAGGCCGGGGTGGAGGACCCGCTGGACTTTCGGATGGCGGACCAGGAAGTCCACCACCGCCCGGGCGTTCTGCTCGTGGCGGTCCATC
Source organism: Thermoanaerobaculia bacterium (assembly GCA_036263295.1). Classification (GTDB taxonomy): domain Bacteria; phylum Acidobacteriota; class Thermoanaerobaculia; order Multivoradales; family UBA5704; genus DATAHG01. The sequence continues at coordinate 5,819 of DATAHG010000265.1, forward strand.
CGCACGGCGAGGGTCTTGATGCCGCGCATGGTCAGGAAGCAGTCGAACGGCGCCAGGATTGCCCCGGCTGACTTCTGGACGAAGGTGAACCACTCGGCGTGCTCTTTCTTCGCCGAGATCAGGGCGCCGCCGATCGAGTCGCTGTGGCCGTTGAGGAACTTGGTGGTCGAGTGGATGACTACGTCGGCGCCGTGCTCCAGGGGGCGCTGGAAGTAGGGGGAGAGGAAGGTGTTGTCCACCGCCAGGACCGACCCGTGGGCGTGGGCGAGCTCGGATGCCCCGGCGAGGTCGGTGATCTCCATGGCCGGGTTGGTGGGGGTCTCGATGTAGACCATCTTCGTGGCCGGGGTGATCGCCGCCTCGATGTTGCGGAGGTCCGAGGTGTCCACCCAGGAGAAGCTCAGGTTGTAGTTCTCCAGGATCCGGCTGAAGTAGCGGTAGGTGCCGCCGTAGACGTTCTGCGAGACCACGGCGTGGTCGCCCGCCTTGAGCAGGGTCATCAGGCAGGAAATGGCGCCCATGCCGGACGAGAAGGCGTGGCCGGCCACGCCCCCTTCGAGCTGGGCGACCTGCTCTTCCAGGGCGGCGCGGGTGGGGTTCTGGGAGCGCGCGTATTCGTAGCCGGCGTTCTTGCCGAGCGCCTCCTGGACATAGGTGGAGGTCTGATAGATCGGGACCGCCACGGCGCCGGTCCGCGGGTCGGGCTGCTGCCCGGCGTGGACGGCGCGGGTGGAGAATCCAAGCTTCTTGGGATCACCTTTCACGGCTCACCTCGATTTCGAGTCATTGGGTTGCGGGACGGGTACCGAGGGGCACCCTGGCGGCCGGATTCTACCAGGGGCGCCGCGGCTGGAGAGGCGGCCGAGGCGGTTAAGGGGAGGTTAAGATACGCCGCATGAGCGAGAGCCCGCAGACCCCAACCCCGCCGACCGCCCCCGAGCCGTTTTCGCCGCTGCGCTGGCGCGACGGCGTCCTCGAGCTGCTGGAGCAGACCCTTCTCCCCCGCGAGGAGGTCTGGCTCGCCTGCCGGACTCCGGAGGAGGTGGCCGACGCCATCTACCGGCTGGCGGTGCGCGGCGCCCCGGCGATCGGCGTGGCCGCCGCCTACGGCCTGGTCCTCGGGCTCCAGGCGGGCGATCCCGGTGCGAGCCCGGAGGAGCTGCAGCGCCGGTTCGACGAGGTTTCGAAGCTGCTGGGGAGCACCCGGCCGACCGCGGTCAACCTGCAGTGGGCCCTCGACCGCGGCCGGGAGGTCTTCGACCGCCACCGCTCCGCGGGGCGGGAGGCGGTCGTGCGGGCGCTGCTGGAAAAGGCCCGCGGGATCCACGCGGACGACCTGCGGGCCAATCTCCGGATGGGCGAGCACGGCGCCGCCCTGTTCGCGGCGGGAGCGCGGGTCCTCACCCACTGCAACGCCGGGGCGCTCGCCACGGCCGGCTACGGCACGGCCATCGGGGTGATCACCTCGGCCTGGAAGGGGGGCAAGGTGGACATGGTCTGGGTAGATGAGACCCGCCCTCTGCTCCAGGGCGCCCGCCTCACCGCCTGGGAGCTCAAGCGGCTGGGGATCCCGTTCCGGCTGGTGACCGATTCCAGCTCCGGGATCCTGATGGCGCGCGGCCACGTGGACCGCATCGTGGTGGGCGCCGACCGTATCGCTGCCAACGGCGACACCGCCAACAAGATCGGCACCTACACGGTGGCGGTACTGGCCCAGCGCCACGGCGTGCCGTTCTATGTGGCGGCGCCGCTCTCGACCATCGACCGCGCCACCCAGAGCGGGGCGGACATCCCAATCGAGGAACGTAAGACCTCGGAGGTGGTGGAGGTGTTCGGTACTCGTGTGGCGCCGGAGGACATCGAGGCGATGAACTTCGCCTTCGATGTCACCCCGGCCGAGCTGATCACCGCGATCATCACCGAGGAGGGGGTGCTGGAGCCCCCCTACGAGGAGAGCATCGCGGCCGCTTTCGAGCGCCAGAGACAGAACGGCCCCGCCTCCTGAGGAGAGCGGGGCCGTCCGGAACGAGCCGCAAGGGGGGATCAGGCCGGCAGGGCCTCTTCCTCGCTGCTCAGGTAGTGATGGAGCTTCACCTCGCCCCGCTGGCGGCGGGCGTAGTTTTCGAGCTGCCGGCGGGCGGCGTCGAAGGCGTCGCGGATCGCGGCTCCCAGATGCTCGCCGGTCTGGCGATCGACCGCCAGCTCCCCTCCCGGCACGCTCAGGTGGATCTTCACGTGGAACGGCCCCCCGGTTCGGTGGTGGCGCCCCGGA
>DATAHG010000266.1:0-1778 GCA_036263295.1 Thermoanaerobaculia bacterium
GGCGACCTCGCCCGCTTCCGGACCGGCGGCTGGCTGGAGCTGCTCGGCCGCCTCGACTTCCAGGTCAAGGTGCGCGGCGTGCGGATCGAGCTGGGGGAGATCGTCGCCGCCCTGGAGCGCCACGAGGCTGTGCGCGAGGCCGTGGTCGCCGCGAAGCGCGGCCCCGAGGGGCCGCCGCGCCTGGTCGCCTACGTGGTTCCCCGCGAGGGAAGGGAAAGAGAGGCGGATCCGGCCCGCCTCGCCGACTTCCTGCGCGCCCGCCTGCCCGAGCCGATGGTGCCGTCCGCCTGGATGACGCTGGAGAAGCTGCCGCTCACCCCCAACGGCAAGGTGGACCGCCGCGCCCTGCCCGACCCCGAGCCGGGCGCGGGTCTGGCCGGTTCCGGCACTCCATACGTGGAGCCCTCGACGGCGCTGGAGAGGGTGGTGGCCGGGATCTGGCGGGATTTCCTGCCGGTCGAACAGATCGGCGCCCGCGACAACTTCTTCGCCCTCGGCGGCCATTCGCTCCTCGCCACCCAGGTGGTCTCGCGCCTGCGCACCCTGCTGCCGGTCGAGGTCCCCCTGAGGACCATGCTGGAGAGGCCGACCGTGGCGGGGCTGGCCGCCGCGATCGACGCGATGGGGCGGGCCGAGGCGATCGACATGGACGAGGTGGCCGAGACCATCCTCCTCCTCAACGAGATGTCGGAAGAAGACGTGCAGCGCATGCTGGCCGAACGGGCCGAGACGGCGGAGGAGATCGAAGAGATCAACGCCGAGGTCTGAGCGGCAGGACGGAGAAGCGAAGCCATGAGCGAGACCATCCTGGGCAGTTTCCTTGAGCAGGGCGTGGACCTGCTGTACCACGACGACCCCGTGCTGGCGGGGATGCTCGACCGCGAGTTCGAGCGCCAGAGCGAGGTGCTGACCCTGGTGGCGGCGTCGAGCGTCGTCGATCCGTCCGTCCTGGCCTGCCTGGGCTCGGTGGCGAGCAACGTCACGGCCGAGGGGTACCCGGGGGCCCGCTTCCACGCCGGCTGCGCGGTGATCGACGAGATCGAGTCGCTGGCGATCGAGCGCGCCAAGGCGGCCTTCGGGGCGCGCTACGCCAACGTCCAGTCCCACTCGGCCACCACCGCCAACGAGATCGTCATGTTCAGCCTGCTCAACCCGGGCGACACCCTGCTCGGCATGGACCTCTCGGCGGGCGGCCACCTCACCCACGGCGCCAAGGTGTCGATCTCCGGCAGGGTCTTCGACGCCGTGGGCTACGGCCTCACCGCGGAGGGGGCGATCGACTACGACCAGGTGCGCGAGCTCGCCCGGGCGGCGCGGCCGAAGCTGATCATCTGCGGCACCACGGCCTTCCCGCGGACCATCGACTTCGCCGCCTTCCGCGACATCGCCGACGAGGTCGGGGCCTACCTGCTGGCCGACATCACCCACATCGCGGGGCTGGTGGCGGCCGGCGAGCACCCCAGCCCGATCGACCACGCCCACATCACCACGACCTGCACCCACAAGCAGGTCTACGGCCCGCGCGGCGGCCTGATCCTGATCGGCCGCGACGCCGACACCCTGGGGCCGGACGGCCGCACCCTGTCTGAGCTGATGCAGAAGGGGGTCTTCCCGCTGTTCCAGGGCGCCCCGGTCCTCAACGTCATCGCCGGCAAGGCGCGGGCGCTCGCCCGCCTGACCTCGCCGGAGTTCAAGACCCTGGCCCGCCGCATCGTCGAGGACGCCAAGGCCCTCGCCGCCGACTTCGTGGCCGCCGGCTACCGCGTGGTCTCGGGGGG